>JBAZGZ010000101.1:0-435 GCA_041652615.1 Candidatus Omnitrophota bacterium
ATACCGCATTAGTATTTTCCATTTCTATAAGTACTGCCTGGGGAGAAAGATTGGAATCGCCTACTCTAATAACCACACCATCTTTGTCCAGAAGATAAAATTTAGTTGTGTGCAGCCAGACAGCCGGCCGTCGCAAAGAAATATCGACGCGTAAACTTGATGGAAATTCTTTTATTATCTTAACATCCTTATATTCCGGATGCATCCTCGTAATTGTTCGATAAACCTTTTTCATATCCAAGCTAAGCAGAGACTTGCCTTTTATATAATTTTTTATAAATGGTTCGATGGTGACATTTGACCTTACTTCGGAAATCTTAAAAAATCCCGCCCGATAAATAACATTACCGGTATAAAAAAGCGCAGCAATAGCCAGAAGAACACAAAAACCTAAAACCAGTGACTTCGGATTAATGCTGTCTTTAATTCGCGCTA
>JBAZGZ010000101.1:445-6759 GCA_041652615.1 Candidatus Omnitrophota bacterium
TTGTCCATCTAAAACCATGGATGCCATCTTAAGGATTAACTCATCAAAATCTATACCGCAGCACTTTGCAGATAGCGGTAAAAGGCTGTGCGTAGTCAATCCGGGAATGGAATTAACTTCTAATACATAAGGTACATTATTTTCCCCCAAAAGAATATCCACTCTGGAAAAATGCCTGCAACCTAACGCCTTGTGCGCGGCCAAAGCTACACTTTGAATCTTATTATAGATTTCATTTTCGAGTTTAGCCGGAGCGATAAACTCGACTAAACCATCACTATATTTAGTAGTAAAATCAAAATATTCTGTTTTAGTAACTATCTCAACAACAGCAAGCGCTTGCTCCTCTAATATCCCGACTGTGAATTCTCTTCCCTTTATGTAATCCTCAATGAGTACTTTTGGTTGCAAAGACAACGCGCTGTTTAAAGCTTTTTCTAACCCAGCCTCTTCTCTAACTATTGACACCCCGACACTTGAGCCCGAAAAATACGGCTTAACAACCAGTGGGTATTTAAGATTTTTAAATAAATACCCGCTTAAACGTTCTTCACTGTGAATACTGGCATTGTAGACTTTAAAATTCGCTGTCGGAATCCCTTTATTCATAAATATTTCCTTGGATACTATCTTATCCATCGCAAGATAACTTGCTAAGGATCCGGAACCCGTATAAGGCACGCCTAAATCATCAAGAATTTTTTGAATTTTACCATCCTCTCCAAATTCACCATGCAGCGCGATAAAAGCAAGGTCAATCCCGTTTTCGTTAATCATTGCTTTTACCCCGCTCTCCTCTTTAGTAAAAATATCAATAAGAACAGCATTAAGACTTTTACGCTGAAAAACCTTATAAGCTTCCTGCGCAGATAGTAGAGAAATTTCTCTTTCCGAAGAGACTCCGCCGCCCAGCACGCCGATTTTTATATTATTCAGTAAATTCATAATCCTATGCCCACCTCTTGATTTCTTCTTCTAAAATTATTCCAAATTTTTTATGAACTTCTTCCCTAGCTCGGTTGATAAGATAATCAACATCTTCATATGAAGCCTTACCTAAATTTATTATAAAATTAGCATGTTTTGATGAAATTTGAGCGCCATTTTGACGCAAACTCTTAAGGTTGCAGGAATCAATTAAAAATCCCGCAGAATATTCTTTAGGATTCTTAAAAACACACCCGCAGCTGGGATATGAAAAATCTTGGGCGTTAATCCTCTGTTTGATAAAAGTATTTATTTTTGCTTTAAGATTATCGTCTTTTGGAAAATCAAACCATACTTTTAAAACTATATACTTGCTTAATGATGACTGCCGGTATGAAAACACGATATCTTCTTTTTTAATTTGCTCAACATTACCGCTAGTATCCATCACTTCAACACCCTTTATAAAATATGAAATCTCTCTATTGAAAGAAGAAGCATTCATCGTCACAAGGCCCCCTACTGTCGCGGGGATGCCAGCAAGATTATCGAGTCCGCCCAAAGAATTCTTGAGCGCGTATTTTATAAGCGAATTAAGCTTCACCGCAGACCCAACTTCCAAGTATCGCGATCCTTTTGAAATATAATCAAACTCCCCTCCCAGCTTAATTACTTCTCTGTCCAAAATACTATCTTTTACCAAAAGGTTTGAGCCGCCGCCAAGGACATAATAAGGATTATCGAGGCCCGTGACGAGCCCCCTGAGAGCGTCTATGGTATTGACAATAAAAAAATGCCGCGCCTGACCGCCTATTTTTATTGTCGTAAGGTCTTTTAAGTTATGATTATGCTTTAACTCTACTGCTTTCAAATTCATTGACAATTTGCTCCATAATAGTGTTTATATCGCCCGCACCAAGGCCAAGAACAAGATCTCCTTCCTTTATATAATTAGGAACTTCCGCAATAAGCCTGTCTTTAGGGATGTGAGTTATTTTACCCTTAAAAATACGCCTGATCTCATCCAAAAGTGTCGTTACATTGACACCTGAAATCTGTTTTTCTTGAGCCGAGTATATGTCAGTTACAATAAGCTCGTCAGCGTAAGAAAAACTTTGGGCAAATTGTTTAGATAAATACTCTACGCGTGAAAACCGATGCGGCTGAAAAATAACAAATACTCTTTTGGGATTTAAATACCTGGCGGCTTTTAAAACCGCTTCTATTTCTGTTGGATGATGCGCATAATCATCTACAAAAGTAACTCCGCCGGTTTTCTTTTTTATCTGAAAACGCCTCTTAGTGCCCTTGAAAGATTTAAACATCTCTATTGCCTTAATCAAATCCAGGCCCATATATTTCAAAAAGGCAAGCACCGCGATAGTGTTTAACGCATTATGTTTGCCCAAGAGCGGTATCTTTATCTGGCCAATTAGTTTTTGTTCGATTAAAAAATCAAAACAGGAAAATTCGCCGTCAAAATAAAAATTATCGGCTCTTATTACATTGTCTTGCCCAAAGCCATAGCTTATACCGTTTACTTTTTTTAATATATCTCTAACCAAAGGATCATCACCGCAACCAATAACCGCACCTTTGGTCTGGTAAGCAAATTGCAGAAAACTCGTCTTTAGGTTATCGATATTTTTATAATAATCAAGATGCTCGTGGTCGATATTGGTTATTATTGAGACCCACGGGTTATAATAAAGAAAACTTCCATCGCTCTCATCTGCTTCGATCACGAAATATTCTTCACCCCACCAGGCATTACGCGTATAGTTAAGAGGCAATCCTCCGACAAAAACTGTCGGGCCAAACCCAAGAGAAGTCAGCATGTAACCAATTAAGGAAGCGGTTGTTGTCTTACCATGGCTGCCGCTTACGGTGATGGATTTTTTATCCCAGGCAATAAGCCCAAGAAGCTTACCTCTCTGCAATATATTTATGCCTTTCTTTTTGGCCTCTGACATTTCCGGATTATTTTCTTTTATGGCCGAAGAATAACAGACAAGATGCGTATCGTCGGTTATATTCTCTCTTCTGTGCCCGACAAACACCTCAATACCTTCGTTTTTAAGCATCTTCGTAATGTAGCTCTCCTCTATATCAGAGCCTTTAACATTATATCCTTTATCTTTAAGAAGTATGGCAAGGCCGCTCATCCCTATCCCGCCTATTCCTATAAGATAAATATTTTTTATCTTTGATAAAACCTTATCCATTGTTTTTCCAGGTCCTCCAATGTTCTTATATTGTAACTCTTACATAAGCTTTCTGTTAAAGAATATCCTTCTTTAAGAAATTTGAAAAAATTGCTCAAATTATATCGTGACCACTTTTTTACGAGAAAATTGATTACAGAAAAGGATTCCGAATAAAACGTATCGATATAATCCCTTGGCTTAGCCTTTAACTCAAGCAAGGTCATATTATTTAGATCCTGGAATTTTATATATTTTCCTGTACGTATTTTTTGTTTTACCGATATCAATTCCTTTTCGTTATGGTTTCTTTCATATTTATTCGCCACGTACATACTCATACCTTCGTCAAGCCAAAGAGGGAATTGCCCTTTACCTACGTATTCCCTGAAAACAATATGCGTAAGTTCATGCGAAAGTATCGACGAAAAACTTTCCTGCCGCGGATAGGTAAAAATTCTTTTACCCTGATAATCCACGCAAGCGCTCGACCAGGAAGGACAATTATATTTTGAAGTGTATTCATCTTTATCCTTAGCTATAAATATTTTAGCCCTGTTTTTCCATAGCCACGGGTCATTTCTTATGAAATTAAACTCCTGGGTGACAATCCGATAAAAATCTTCAGCCATATCTTTTATCTTATAAAGATATTCCTGATCAATACTTTTATCGGAAATGATAATAAAATGATCGGAATATAATTCTTTTACGTCAGCCCATGATGCGTATGCCGGGCATAAAAACAAACTAAAAATAAGTATTCTTAGAAAAATCTTCAAAACTTATCCCGATTTTTATAGCGCTTAAATTATCCTCTATTCTTTGACGCAACCGGCGGTCTTCCAGCAAGCTCTGCACGGTGCGCTTAAAATCATCAAAACTAAAATTTTCCTGATAATACATATACGCTGCCTCTTTATTCACAAGGTAAAGAGCATTTTCTTTCTGATGCCCTCCGGCAGCAGGATGCGGGATCAATATCGACGGTAACTTATAATAGGCAATTTCCGCTAAAGTTGACGCGCCCGAACGCGCTAGGACAACGTCACTTGCGCTGTAAAGAGTTTCCATCTCATAATAAAAATCCTTCACGAAACTCTTTTTTTCTATTTTATTATAAAATTGTGAAATTTTAAAGTATTCGCTTTGGCCTGTAAGGTGTATTACCTGAAAATCGTAATCTAATGATTGGATTAGCTTTAAAAAAACGTCGTTTAAGAAAACTGACCCTTGGCTCCCACCGAAACAGAAAAGCGTTGGTTTGTCCCTAAACCCAAGTTTTGCCAGCGCCGCCGCACGTTCTATCTTTTTTATATTTTCCCTTAAAGGAATGCCGATTACAATAGTTTTCTTATTTGTTTTTTCTTCTTTAAATCCGCGAAATACTTTTTTAACGAACAAGGAAAGAAACGAATTAGCTTTTCCGGGTTTTACGTTAGGTTCATATATTGCAGTATCCAAATTCAAAAGGCTTGCAAAAAGCATAAGAAAAAAACTGTCTCTTCCTCCGAACCCGATTACCATCTTAGGGCGTAACCTAAAGATTAGATATCCCGCCTCAAATATCCGGTAAAACATTTCAACGAACAGATTCCTTGAATTAAAGCTTTTACCCCAAACAGTAAATCCTTTTTGCGATAAGTGCTCCTTCAGGAAAGCAGAAGTAATAAAAAAATGTATTTCACTGTTTTGTTTATTTTGCTTTATCTTACCGGCTATCGCCAGCGCCGGAAAAACATGGCCACCACTCCTATCGCAGACAAACAGAATTCTCATTAAATATATCCTCCATATCGTTAATCGTTCATCGGTTGCGCGGCTTGTTTCGTTTATCGTCGGGCGTCTTACACAAAACGCAACCTAAACGAGTATCTCAACCGCAACCGATTGACTTTATAGCGAATAAAATCTCTTCCATTCAGCCTCAAAGCGCTCGGTATTGTCCAGCACCCGGAACGCTCTCCTTAAGGCTTCTTCGATATTATTGTTTGACCTGAGATAACTCAAAAACTGCGCGAAATTACCATTACCAAACCTTTCTTTTAAGAAATATACCATACTAAAAGCCTGGCTGTAAAAAAGCCTGGGATCGTCTTTCTGGGAAAGTGAATATATATTGCCAATCTGCGAAAATTTTATGTATTTGCCCTCTTCTATCAGTTTTTTGATCGATGACTTAATCAGCGTCAACTGTGACGAACCTCTGTATTCCATATACTGAGCCATCCCCTCATCCAGCCAAAGCGGAAATTTATTATAGCCGATATACTCCCTGAAAATTATATGGGTCAACTCATGCAAAAGCACCGAAGAAAAACCGCCCTGAAAAGGATATGTATATATGATTTTATTATAATAATCAACGCAAGCGCCTGACCATGACGGGCATTTAAATTCTTCCAGATATGCGTCCTTATCTTTTGCTATAATTATCTTTGCCCGGTTATCCCAGGACCATAATTTATCCCTTACGAACCCGAATTCCTGGGTAATAGACCTGTAATAGTATTCGGCATCATCTTTTACTTTATAAACCGCATCCTCTGTGCCTTCAGCGTAATTTATCATAAAATGCTCGGAACGCATCTCTTTAAATTTTTCCGCGCGCAGCGATAGCGGCGATAAAGCAATCAGACAAACTAATATTATTTTTTTCATATTAGATTAACATCTGGTAATTAAGAAACTTTCACAAAAAAAGATTCAAACGGATTACTACGGATGTCGCGGATAAAATTATCCGTTCGCATCCGTAACAATCTGCGGCATCCGTTTTTATAAAAAATATTCATAGCCATTCGCTATTATCATTGTTCATTGCGCTATTAACTTTTTTTTCATCCTGGCGGCTGGCATTGAAAAATAAGGCTAAAAGAATATAGTGTACGATCAGGTTACTTCCCCCGTAACTCACAAAAGGTAAAGATAAACCCTTTGTTGGCAATAAACCGCAACTCACGCCTATATTTATTACCACTTCAAGGAAAAATACCAGAGTTATGCCAAATAGTAACCCCCTTCTAAAGCCGCCTTCACTTGCTTTTGCGATGTTATACATTTTATGAAATACTATAAAAAACATAAGAAGTATACTGAAAGATCCCAGCAAACCAAACTCTTCCGCGATAATAGAAAATATAAAATCCGTATGCGCCGCGGGAAGAAAAAATAATTTCTGCA
>JBAZGZ010000102.1:0-6645 GCA_041652615.1 Candidatus Omnitrophota bacterium
CCAACCATACCGCCGTGCAGCTCAATAATGTGCTTGACGATAGAAAGTCCGAGGCCGGTTCCTCCGAGTTCGCGCGAGCGCGCTTTATCTACACGGTAGAAACGCTCAAATATGCGTGGGATATCTCTTTCGGGGATGCCCATTCCGGAATCTTCTACGATAATTTTAATTTTATTGTTTATTTCTTCGCCATAAATTCTAACAAAACCTTTTTCCTTATTAAATTTTATTGCGTTATCGACCAAATTGGTAACCACCTGCTCTAATCTATCTCTATCTGCCATCAATGAAATGCTGTTAGCTAACTCATTTTTCATCTCTATATCTTTCTTTTTCAACTGGGAGCTAAAACCGGAAACAATACCCTCAACTAACTGTTTTATATTAAATTTTGTCTTTTTTAGTATTATTTCTTTTGATTCAAGATGAGATAAAGAAAGCAGGTCGTTGACTAAACCTTCAAGGCGTTCGGCATGATTCTGTATAATCTTTAAAAAATTACGGTTATTCTCCCTATCATCCAAGGCCCCCTCTAAAAGTGTTTCTACAAACCCTTTAATGGAAGTGAGCGGGGTTTTTAATTCATGTGAAACATTCGCCACAAAATCGCTTCGTATAGTCTCTAGCCTTCTTATCTCGGTTATATCATGTATAACTACCAGGCATCCGTTAACAGCATTGTTCTCAAAAGTTGGCGTAGCATTAACTTCAAAAATCTTACGTACCGGCAAAACTAAACTTATCTCTGCCGAATGAGACTCGCCCTTAGCTAAAACATTGATTATAACTTCATAAATATCATTATTGCGTATTGCCTCCAGAAAACTACTGCCCTCAATCTCTTTTCTTGAAATATTAAATATCCTCTCAATAGTTGGATTAATAGAAATGATATGAGATGTTTTATCAACAACAATGACACCCTCAATCATGCTGTCAAAAATAGCAGCTAGTTTTTGATTTTGTATCTTAATCTCTTTGATTTTGTCTTCTATATCCTGCGCCATTTTGTTTAAGGTCAAAGCAAGCTCTCCTATTTCATCTTTAGAAACCTGTGTTATCCTGCGGCTAAAATCTCCTTTTGAAAATTTGTGGGAAATCTGAATCATCCTGTTAATCGGACGGATTGTGCGGCTTGCCACAATAGAACCTAAAATAAAAGCGAGCACAAAGGCAAAAAGTAACCCGATAATGATTATTTTTCTAATTGTAAATAATGTCTTTTGCACGCTTTCCAAAGGAAGAGATAATCTCACAATTGCGGGTATTCCTGTCGCATATTTAATAGGCAAAGCAACATAAAGCATATTTATTTTAAGAGTAGATGAATAGCGCGTATCTATACCGGTAGAACCGGTAAAAGCGATTTTTGCTTCCGGCCGGTAAAGATGGTTTTCCATCTGGGAAATTTCTTCTTCTAATTTTTCGGAATCCGCCAAAACCCTGCCTTTATTATTAATGATAGTAATGCGGCACTTTGTTTTCAGGCTTAACGCTTTTACCAGGGCTTCCAGATATGGTGTATCTTCCGTGCTTAAACGTGAAGGCTCAATTTGCCCTTCAATCAAATTCGCCTGAGTTATAAGGGAAGATTGGATATTGTTGAGAGAATTTTCTTCGAGGTTTTTATCTAAAAAAAAGGCGATAAATCCAAAAGAAACCAGAATCACGAAGATGTAGGAAAAAATCAGCTTAAATTTAAAGCTAATCCTCATATTCAAATCTATAGCCGTAATTTTTCACGGTAACAATGCGGCCTGCCTCACTCTTTAGCTTTTTACGTAATGTTCTGATATGGACGTCTACAGTGCGAGTTTGAATCTCCACGGCATTATCAAATCCCCAGATAGCATCCAAAAGATGATCCCGAGAAAGGACTCTCCCCTTTGCTTTTATAAGCGTCTTTAGAAGTTCAAATTCTTTTGCCGTAAGTTCTATCGGTTTATTTTTAATACTTACCGCAATCCGGGATAAATCAATTATCAAATCGCCTATTTTTATGATTTCCGTAAGTTTATCTTTGTCTTTTGCGCGGCGCAATACCGCTTTAATCCTAGCGATTAATTCTCTTGGACTGAAAGGTTTAGTCACGTAATCATCTGCGCCAAGCTCCAGGCCAACAATTTTATCCGTTTCCTGACTCTTGGCGGTAAGCATAATAATCGGAATTGAGGCGGTTTTATTTTCCTTTTTAAGCGTCTTACAAACCTCTAACCCATCCATTCCAGGCAACATTAAATCTAAAATAATAAGATTGGGTTGGTCTTTAGCCGCTAAGTCCAAGGCATCTTCTCCATCGTGAGCCGACAGAGTCTTAAACCCTTCTTTTTTCAAGTTATAGTCCAACATTTTGACTATATCTTTTTCATCTTCTACGATTAATATGGTTTCTTTCATTGTAGTATTTATTAATAAAAACTCTTAGGTTTATAAATAATACTCACCGTTTGAATCAAGCCGGAATTCACTTTTGCCAAACTTCTACCTGCCAATTACAGTTAACCCAAAGTCCAATGATTTCAAGTTTTGGGAAATACGTTTTCAACCGCTTAACAGATTTCGTTAGTTGTTCTCGATGAGTCTTTTCGTCAACAAAGTTACCTCGGCAATCATAATGGCCAACAATAAAAATCCGGGTAGACTTATTGATATTTACAGAGATATTAACACTACGAATAATTTCGTCAATATTGTCTTGTGAGGCCAAAACTCCATCCATGCCCGCTGCGGTAATAACATCTACGAAATTAATCTGATATTGCTCTCTAATCCAATGCAAAATCGGTAATTGCACGCGACCATCAATACAGTTTAAGCATGTTGCCCGAACATCTGAATTATTCTGTTTAAATGCTCTGGTCATTTTTTATTACTCAAGGAGAATACTAGGGGTCCAACTTGTATCAACCAATAGAAAATCTCTCTTTGTATGGTTGGATTATATACATAATATGGGGCTATGGCAAGATATTTGGCTTTTAGGAAGGTTTTACTCGCTCATTTACAAACGCAATAGTTTAAGGTAAAATAGCGTCCAAAATAAAGGTTTAGTACGGCGATCTTCCAAATGATCCGCCTCTTCTTAAGCCCGTAGTGCTACGCCCCGTGCAAGTGTTTTCAGATATACAGGAAAAGGGACTGGAGCCCAACAGGGCGACGCCCCTTACAAACGTTTTCAGATATACAGGAAAAGGGACTAATCCATCATAACAATAAAAAGGCTTAGTACAAAATGGCGTTAATCAGTTTACAGGAAATTAATCTTGCCTTTGGCGGTCCGCTTATTTTCGATTGCTTAAACTTGCAGTTGGAACCCGGCGAACGCATCGCTCTGCTTGGCCGCAACGGCGTAGGCAAAACCACCTTAATGAAAGTGCTAGCCGGACAACAGCGGGTTGACGACGGCAAGATTATTGTGCAAAAAGGAATTCAGATTGCCTATCTGCCTCAGGAAGTGCCTGTAGACATTAGCGGAACTGTTTTTGATATAGTTCTCTCAGGGCTCGGGCCCCGCGCTGAACTGTTAAATCAGCATCATCATCTTACCCATCGACTGCAAACTGAAATAACTCCGGAATTATTGAAACAGCTCGATAAACTGCAGGAAGAACTCAACGCTACAAATAGCTGGGATGTGAACAATAATGTCGAAGAGGTTATCGCAAAAATGAAGCTCGATCCGGACAGCGACTTTAACCGGTTATCCGGCGGGCAAAAGCGCAGAACGCTTTTAGCAAAAGCCTTGGTGCTTAAACCGGAAATTTTACTGCTGGATGAACCGACAAATCATTTGGATATCGATTCAATGCTTTGGCTTGAAGAATTTTTACTTAATTACCCCGGTACTGTTTTTTTTGTTACCCATGACAGAATGTTTATGACCCGAATAGCCTCAAGAATCATTGAACTAGACCGCGGGAAATTATTTAACTGGGCCTGTGACTATAAAACATTCCTCCAGCGTAAACAAGCAGCGCTTGATGTCGAAGAAGCGCACTGGAATAATTTTGATAAAAAGTTAGCCGAAGAAGAAATTTGGATTCGTAAAGGCGTAAAGGCAAGGCAATGCCGCAGCGAAGGCCGCGTTAAAGCTTTGGAACGCCTAAGAGAAGAAAAAAAAGCGCAGCGCAAAGCAATCGGCAAGGTTCGTATGCGTGCGCAGGAAGTTGATCCTTCCGGCCATAGAATTGCTAAAATATCACAGCTTGATTTTAGCTATGGAGAAAAATGTTTGGTCAGAAATTTAACCACTCAAATAATGCGCGGCGATAAAATCGGCGTTATCGGCCCTAACGGGAGCGGTAAAACAACCCTGCTGCTTCTCTTATTGGATAAACTTGCGCCTCAAAAAGGCAAGGTAAGCCTGGGAACAAACCTTCAGATCGCTTATTACGATCAGCTTCGCGAACAATTGGATGAAAACAAAACCGTTGCCGAAAATGTTAACGGTGAATCCGATACCATAATTATCAATGGTAAACCTAAACATATACTCGGATATTTACGGGATTTTCTTTTCACTCCTGACAGAGCGCGTACACCGGTCAAAGTTCTGTCAGGCGGCGAACGGAACCGTCTTTTCCTTGCACGCCTTTTTTCCAAACCTTCGAATGTTCTGGTAATGGACGAACCCACTAATGACCTGGATATCGAAACGCTTGAGCTATTGGAAGAGTTATTACTTGATTACCCCGGCACGTTACTTCTGGTGAGCCACGATCGTGCTTTTCTTAATAATGTCGTAACCTCTACTATGGTTATTGAGGGAAACGGCGCAATCAGTGAATATCCCGGAGGCTATGACGATTGGTTGAGCCAACGAAAACCAGCCTTATGCGTTCCACCAAAAGCAGAAACTGTAAAAGAAACTATTCAGCCAGAAAAAACTTCAATTCCACGAAAGCTTACCTATAAAGAACAGCACGAACTCGATAGTTTTCCGTCAATGATTGAGAAAATGGAAGCTGAACAAAAAGAGATCTACGCTCTTTTAGCTAGCCTTGATTTTTACCAGAAAAACCCCGCCGAAATCGCAAAGACCAAAGCCAGATCGGAATTTTTGTCAAACGAACTCGAAAAAACCTATGAAAGATGGGAATATTTAGAAGGATTATCTGAATAGAAATTATTTCTTAAAATCACGCCTCCTTCCTTGGCGGCTCACATAATATGGAACAAATTACATTTATAAGAGAATCAATCTCTGAAAAATACATTTCCTCCGAAATATCATAAGATAAAACGCCTTATAAATAGCAGAAAAATGTCATAGAAATATGTACTCTTGACATTTACAAATATTCAGTTATATATAAATTAAGTGATTACCATTTAAGAGAAAAATCTGTTATTTCAAAGTGGAGCCCCCCCCGCAGACTAAAGTCCGTGGCTCCCTCCTAAGCAGAAATCCCAAAAAGCATTCATCCAGCCCTTGTGCACAAGGGCTGGATTCATCCCACGGACTAAAGCCCGGGGATTTCTGCGCAGGATTAAAAAATATTAAAAAGTAGTTCACCAAAAACAAGGTGGAGATTATTATGGCCAACAAAATCCTGATTATTGACGATGAACCTGATAACCTGACGCTCACGGCGCAAAGGCTTAAAATATCTGGTTATGATGTGTTAGGTGCAACTAATTATACCGAAGCGATTAACCTGATACGTAATAAAAATCCCAATCTTATACTGCTGGATGTAATGATGCCCGACGTCGACGGTTTTGAAGTAAAAAATAGGTTGAATAAAGATATCTCAACAGCCAGCATACCGGTAATATTCCTTACGGCAAAAAATACGTTGGAGGACAAAATAAACGGGTTAAAACTTGGAGTAGACGATTATATAACCAGGCCATATGTGCCGGAAGAACTTGTCGCACGCATTGATTCCGTCTTGCGTCGCAGGAAGTTTTACGAAGACCTCTCTATGACAGACGGCCTCACGGGGCTTTACAATGTCTACTACTTTAAAAAACAGATAAAAACATTCTTTTCGATAGCCAAAAGATATAATCAGATATTCTCCTTAGCAATTATCGATATTGATGATTTTAAAAAAATAAATGATACTTATGGTCATATCGTAGGTGATTGCGTATTAAAAATACTTTCTTCTGTTTCAAAAAAGGTTCTGCGGACGGCGGATATAATAACGCGTTACGGTGGTGATGAATTCGCTATCATATTACCAAGTGTAAACGAAGATCAGGCTGCCATAGCGATGTCCCGATTGAAGGATGATATAAACGGTAAAAGTTTCGTATGCAAAGACTATGATGTTAATATATCATTCTCTATCAGCGTAGGTGTAGCCCAATATCAACACTCTTTTAAAAATGAAGATGAGTTGTTTGAACTGGTTGATACCAGGATGTATGGAGATAAGAGAGCAAACAAAGGCTCGAAAGAAAATGCCTGAAGAACCAAAAAGATATAGAATCTGTTTATTTTATTTTTCAACTTCTTCTAACCCGGAAGTAGTTTTTTCCAATTACATCCTCTTGCCGCTTCTTTAAAACCTAAATCAAAAAGCTTGCTCAAAATATAAAAGCTATAGCAGCGGCTCTGGAATCGTCCAAACAATCACTGCATAGTTAATAATTTTGCTTCGATAAATTTTTGGCAATAAGCGCTAGGTCTGATTT
>JBAZGZ010000103.1:0-6640 GCA_041652615.1 Candidatus Omnitrophota bacterium
CGAGATCTGTGGAACCAACACCAAAAGCTGCAGCGCCAAGCGCGCCCGCGGTTGAAGTATGAGAATCAGCGCCTAGTATCAAGGCTCCGGGATAGGCAAAACCTTCCTCTATAACCAATTGATGAGATATTCCGCAACCCACGTCAAAAAATAAATTCTTGTTTATTTTTGAAAATTCCCTCATCCTACTGTGAACCCTGGATACGCCTAAGCTTGGCGAAGGGCTTGAATGATCAATAAACATCGCGTATTTTTTTGGTACTTTCAAAGCTTTTAACTGAGAAAGCCCATCTAATACCAGCACTGTTGTACCATCCTGCGAAAAACAAAAATCAACTACACATATGCCAACCTCACCGGAAACTAAAGGTTTCTTGGAATGCGCCGATAATATTTTTTCAATTATTGTTTGTCCCATATTATTTTAATTCTTCTAAAAATGATTTTATTCTGACTATCCCTTTATTGATATCATCATTTGATGTAGCAAAACTTAAACGAACAAAACCTTCCGCTCCAAAGCTATCGGCCGGAATAGTTGAAACAAGATGTTTGTCTAATAGTTGCGAAGAAAAATCCATACTGCCTAGACCAGTCTTTTTTATGTCACAAAGCATATAAAATGTCCCGGCTGGACGTAATGGCTTAATTTTTTTTAAACCCTTTAATCCTTCCCATAGAAGATTACGCCTGTTTTCAAATTGTGTGCGCATTTGATCAGGCCACACTTTATTATTGATCGCGGCCAAAGCTGCGGCCTGCGATATAGAAGACGCACAGGAAGTCGTATGATCTATTACCTTCGAGATCGCGCCGACAAAATTCTTGTCAGCAGCAAGATACCCCATGCGCCATCCGGTCATAGAAAAACTTTTCGAAAATCCGTTTACCGTAACTGTAAATTTTCCGGCGTCTCCTATCGAAGCAAAGCTGGTATGTTTTATGCCGTCATAAGTCAGAACTTCATAAATTTCATCGCTTAAAACTATTATACCTTTATCTTTTACTATTTCGTAAATTTCCTTTAACTCTTGTTCTGAATAAGTTATCCCGGTTGGATTACTGGGGTAATTAAGAATAAGTAATTTTGTTTTTTTGGTTATAGCTTTAAAAAGTTTTTGAGCGGTTAATTTAAATCCGTCACGTTCTTTGGTTTTTATGACTTTAGGCTTTGCGCCGCAAAGCACAGCCATTTCCGGATAACTGACCCAATAAGGAGCAGGGATCAGCACCTCTTCTTTTGGGTTAAGAAAAGTTGATATTGCCGCGAATATCGCGTATTTAGCTCCGGATGTAACTATTATGTTAGAACTTTCGCAGGCGATTCCATTCTCTTCTTTTAATTTGCGGGCTATCGCTTCTCTTAATTCATTTGTGCCGCAGGAAGGGGTATATTTGGTAAGGCCGGTATCTATGGCTATTTTGGCTTTCTCTTTAATGAAAAGCGGGGTGTCAAAATCCGGCTCACCGGCAGCAAAGTTGACAACGTCTTTGCCTTCTTTTTTGAGTTTCTTAGTTAAAGCCGTTATCTTTAAGGTGGTAGATGAACTCAATTGCTCAACGCGTGAGCTAATCATTTGTTTTTATTTTTTTATACACGAATCGCCACGAACTTGTGGACGAATTTCCACAAAATTATTCGTGGTGATTCGTTTTCAATTCATGGATATTCGTGTTTTAAAGAGAATCGCGCTCTTTCTTGAAAATACCCTTAACTCCGTCAATTATAGTTTTTTTTGGTTTTTCCTTATGCGGAGCGTGCCTTACTTCCTTATGCTCAACTTCTACTTTTTCGATTTCTTTTTCCTTCTTTTCCTTTACTTTTTTTTCTTTCGTTTCCATCTTTGTCAATTCAATCAAAGAGATTCGCGAGGCGTCACCCTTACGGAAGCCAAGATAAAACATCCTTGTATATCCGCCGTTTATTCCCTGAAAACGCGGAGCTATTACCTCAAAAAGCTTTTTTACAAGAAGGTGATCGCGAAGATCCTGAAAAGCCAGCCTTCTATGATGTAAGGTATCAGTTTTAGCCAGAGTAATCAGCTTATCTATCCATGACTTTAAAGATTTTGCCTTGCTTTCAGTGGTTTTAATGCGTTCGTAGATAACCATTGACCGCAAAAGCGATTTCGTTAAAGCTTTCCTCTGGGCGCGATTACGTGAAAATTTTTTACTTTTTCTTCTATGCCTCATACTAATTCCAATTTCTTTCTATCCACTTTCAAACCAAGGGAAAGGCCCATGGTTTTGAGCAGATTGACAACTTCTGTTAATGATTTTTTACCGAAATTTCTATACGCCAATATTTCGGTTTCTGTTTTTTCCGCCATATCAGCCAAAGTCTTTATGTTAGCCTCTCTTAAACAGTTTGCGCTTCGTACCGACAATTCAAGTTCGGTTATAGGAATTTTAAGCTTTTCATAAAGAGAAATTTCTTCTGGTGTCAGCTCTTCTGTTTCCTCTTCCGGAATTTCTCCTAAAGTAAAGAACAACTCAAGATGTTTACTTAAAACTTTAGCCGCATAGATCAAAGCTTCTTTTGGTTCGATACTCGCGTTAGTGGAAATTACGATAATAAGTTTATCGTAATCGGTTCTTTTTCCAACGCGTGTATTTTCAACCTTGAACGTAACTTTTTTAACCGGAGTAAATATAGAGTCTATCGGCACAACTCCGATAGGCATGTCTTCTCTTTTGTTATTTTCAGCAAGAACAAAACCCCTGCCACGCCCAACTTCCATTTCAACTTCAAATTTAGCCTTCTTTGAAGTAAGGGTTGCGATGTGCAAATCGGGGTTAATAACCTCTATGCTTTCGTCGGTTATAATATCGGAAGCTTTCACTTCCTTCTCACCCTCGACCTTAAGAGTGATCTTTTTGGGAGATTTTGAGTAGGATCTCAAGACTATGTTCTTTATGTTTAATATTATCTCAGGAACGTCCTCCAAGACCCCCTCGATTGTAGAAAACTCATGCGAAACACCTTCTATTTTTACGGAAGTAATTGCTGCGCCTTCAATAGAAGAAATCAGCACACGCCTTAAAGCGTTACCAAGAGTAACACCATAACCCCTCTCTAAAGGTTCTGCTACAAATTTACCATAGCTGGGAGAATAACTTTCTTGCTCTAAAGTTATTCTTTTGGGAAATTGAAAATCTCTCCAGGTTATACCCATTGTTTCTACCTCCTTAATGAACACATCATTTTTTCAAGCCCTAGTGGTGCAGAAAAAATGATAGTGTGAATTAACCCCCACACCAACTTTTTGGTATAAGGCTTTAATTTCTAAAATATGTCACAAAAACAATCTACCCCAAACCAACCGCACATCAATATAAAAGTTAGTGTGGGGGTAAATTCGGTCTAATATTTTTCCTTCGCCTTTGGCTTGGAAAAATATTGACCTCATTTAGAATAAAGTTCGACTATTAACTGTTCGTTAACAATAAGAGTTAAATCTTCTTTTTCAGGAAGACGTAAAACTTTCACTTTAAGATTTTCATTATCCACTTCAAGCCATGGAACAACACTACGATCCTTAGAGCTCGCTTCAAATGTCTCTTTTATGGTTTTTTTCTGGGTATCTTTCGCTTTTATCTCTATTGTCTGGCCTTCCTCCACAAGATAAGAAGGAATATTCACACGTTTGCCTGCAATTAATACAAAACCGTGCAACACCGCTTGCCTTGCATGCTCTCTTGAGGTATAAAACAAGGACCTAAAAACAACATTATCAATCCTTCTCTCTAAAAGCTGTAAAAGAGTTCTGCCGGTAACGCCTTTCGACTTGACGGCAACTTTAAAAAATCTTTTAAACTGCTTCTCAAGCATACCATACATCCATTTCGCTCTTTGCTTTTCTCTTAGCTGCAATGAGTAGTATGACGGTTTTGAAGATACTCTTGTATGCATGCCGGGTGGTGTCGGACGTTTGCTAAAAGCGCATTTCTCTGTTGCACAACGCGTTCCTTTTAAAAAAAGCTTCATCCCGTCTCGTCTGCATAATTTACATTTTGATTCCAAATATCTGCCCATTCTGTACCTCTTTATTTTAAATAAACTTTGGTTGCGTTTTACGTTTATCGGTTACGCGGTCCCCTTCGGGGAGACTTCGCGCCTCGTTTCGTTTATCGTCTTACGTATAACGTTTGACACAACCATATTATTACACTCTACGTTTCTTCCTTGGCCTACAGCCGTTATGCGGCGAAGGCGTAACATCTTTTACTTTTTTTACATTAAGACCCGCTGCCTGAATAGATCGTATCGCTGCCTCTCGTCCCGGACCAGGACCTTTAACTAAAACTTCAACATCAACTAAGCCCACCTCTTTTGCCTTTTTGGCAGCTTCAAAAGAAGCAATTTGTGCCGCGTAAGGGGTTGATTTTTTAGTTCCCTTAAAACCAACCGTGCCTGATGATGCCCAGGCTAAAGTATTTCCACTAAAATCAGTGATAGTAATGATTGTATTGTTAAAAGTTGATTTAACGTGAACAATCCCCATGGTTGAGGATAGGTGAATTTTTTTCTTTCTTTCTTTCTTTTGTTTTGCCATTTATTCTCCTTTGTAATAGATGCGGATTACCGCGGATACCTACGCGGATTTACACACGGTATTACGCTTGCGTTTATCCGCGTTTAAATCCGCGGATATCCGCTTCTATTATTTATTCACCTTTTCGTTTAACGCCGCCCACTCTTGGCCTTGGGCCCTTTCGTGTGCGCGCATTGCATTTTGTACGCTGACCCCTCACAGGAAGCCCTCTTTTGTGCCTTGAACCCCTGTAGCAACCAATATCAACAAGCCTGCGTATATTTTGAGTTATTTCTCTTCGTAATTCACCTTCTATTTTAAAATTATTTTGTATATAGGTAACAATTTTTGACACTTCTTCGTCGGTTAAAGCCCCGGCTTGTTTGTCCGGGTCTACACCCGCTGCCGATAAAACTTTTAAAACATTAATCGGGCCTATACCGTAAAGATATGGCAAAGCAATTCGTATCTTTTTTTCTTTTGGAATATCAACACCTAAAATTCTTGGCATATTAACCTCACTTCGTTCAGTTAGAAACCAGAAACCTGATTACAGAGTACAGAATAAATTTTTACTATCTTTTCTCTTTCTCGTCTGGTTTCTGTGCTCTGGTTTCTGTACTCTTTTGTTATCCCTGTCTTTGTTTGTGCTTTTCGGTTTTACAAATAACCCGCACAACACCTTTTCTCTTTACTATTTTGCACCTTTCACAAATTCTTTTTACTGATGATCGTACTTTCATTTTAACCTCGCTTCGCTCGGTTGAAGTACAGAAACCAGTAACCAGAAACCAGATGTTAAAAAAATTATTTCTGGTTTCTGTACTCTGGTTTCTGGTTTCTTTTTGTCATTTATATCTGTAAGTAATCCTTCCTCTTGTTAAATCATATGGTGAAAGTTCAACCTTAACTTTATCACCAGGAAGGATCCTTATAAAATGCATACGCATTTTTCCGGAAACATGAGTAAGAACTATATGGCCATTTTCAAGTTTTACTCTAAACATTGCATTTGGCAACGCTTCAACAATCTCGCCTTCAACTTCTATAAGTTCTTCCTTGCTCATATTTTCGTTATAATAACAGGTCCTTTCTTTGTTATGGCTATAGTATGCTCAAAATGAGCGGATAAAGAGTTATCTTTAGTTCTAGCTGTCCAACCATCATCCAAAACCACTACATCATAACTACCGATTGAAACCATCGGCTCAATCGCAATAGCCATGCCTTCAGAAAGTTTTTCTCCTGTACCTTTTACTCCAAAGTTAGGCACTTCGGGATACAGATGTAACTCTCTGCCTATTGCGTGCCCTACAAATTTCCTTATTACGGAAAAATCTCTTTTCTCTAGATAAGTTTGTACGGCAAAACCTATGTCCCCAATGGTCGCACCTACTCTTGCTTGCTTTATTCCTTCGTAAAGCGATTGATAAGTCGCTTTTACGAGATGCTTTGCCTCTTTAGAAGCATAGCCTGCAATGAATGTATGCGCTGTATCTACAAAGAGCCCTTTATACTTTATTCCTAAATCTATACTCACCAGATCCCCGTTCTTAATCACAACTGAATCTTTAGGAATACCGTGAATAATTTCTTCGTTTATAGAAACACACAAAGATGCGGGATAACCCATGAATCCTCGAAAAGCTCCGGACATCCCCGAATGCTCCTTAAGATAAACATCGAAATTTTCTTCAATATATTTCGTTGTTATCCCGGGGCGGATCAGCTTGCCAAGTTTTTTTAAAATATAGGCTGCAACCTTCCCCGCCTTTCGCATTTCGGCAAAATCTTCAAGAGATAGCCGTTCTGTCATGAGAGCTTTTCTTTAATACGGGCAAAAACTTCATCTTTATTGCCCCTTGCATCTACTGTTACTAGCTTATTTTTTTCCTTATAAAAATCTAGCAAACTTTGGTTCTCTTTTAAGAACACTTCCCAGCGTTTTTTTATGACTACTGGGGTATCGTCTTTTCTCTGAATCAATTCAGAAGAACATTTATCGCAAACATTATCTTTTTTCGGAGGCATATTAACCGTATGATAGTTTGCCCCGCATTTCTTGCACACAAGCCGTTTAGAAAGACGTTCAATTATTGTTTTTT
>JBAZGZ010000104.1:0-6619 GCA_041652615.1 Candidatus Omnitrophota bacterium
GCGCAGCAATGATTTCGGGTATCCTGGTCATGTTTTTATTTAATGATATATTGAGCGGTTTAATTTCGCCCATTGATATAAAATTCGGTTTTATAAGTACTGGTTGTGTAAGCGTTGGTGAAAGCTGTGCTATTTTCATAAATTCCGGCTTCATCGGCTGATTAAGCTGCGCTAACTTCGCGATTTGTGGTTTTATTATAGTTAAATCCTGGGCGATAGGCGCAAAATTAGGTTTAATAGGCGTAAACACTGTCTGCTCTTTCATGAAATAAGGATTAAGTTTGCCCAAGGCAGTTTTGATTGGCTCGGGCTGTTTAATGACAGTAAAAGCCGGTTTGGGCGAAGCGAAATTGATGAATACCGGTTTTTGTATAGGTAAAAGCGTAGGTATACCGGTCTTTATTAATTTTGAATCTATCGGCAGCATCACCGGTGGGATAGGTTTAATCGGATTAAAAACAGTCTTTAAGGCCTCTGATAGTTTTAAGGCGGGTATAGCCTCAAGCTTAGGTAACACCGGTTTTGTCATGGCCAGATTCGCATAGGTATCCAATTTAACCCATTGAGGTTTTATGAGTGCGGGTTGCGTAATGGGTATTATAATTGGATTTTTAATAGGGTTAAATACGGGTTTTAAATTATTATTAAACGCAGGGTTTAATTGTCCGAGTGCTATCTTGATAGGCTCAGGCTGACTAATTTTAGTAAAAGCCAAAGGTTTAATGCTATTAAATGCAGGGTTCAATTTAGGCATTGTAACTGGTATTTGTGTTATTTTTGTAAGTTTTGTGTCTAAAAGCATATTCAGCGGTTTGATTGCGCTAAATTTTATGGTTTGAGGTTTCAAAAGAACCGGCTGTGTTATTTTAGAAAAAATTGGTTCCATTTTGACAAAAACCGGTTTTATAGGCTTTATTGCCGTGTAAGTATTAGGTAAACCGCTGTTTAGAGCAGTTATTTTATTGGGTTGAATAAAAACAGGAGTTATTGGTTTTAAAGCGCTATTAGCGGAGATGACCGGTAATTTATAAGGCTGAGTTATTGAATTACTCCTAGGGATATATGAATTTATGCCTTTAAAATTATCATAAGTGAAAGGTTTTGGCGCTGCCTGTATTGATGGCGACGGTTTAGCAGAAGCCGTATAACTTGGCGTAGGCGCCGGCCCGCTGGCCGCCGGTATAGCTGCCGCTGGCAAATGCGTAGGGGGTGGCGTATACGCAGGAAGTTTCTGTAGATAACTTGCTGCGGCACTTGCTGCCTTTTGCGCAGCACTTAGCGTTGCAGGACTGGTTGCGGCTTTATAGAGGGTCGTAGCTGGTGCAACATAAGCACTAGCTACTCTTGCCGCAGCGCTCGCCGCTCCACTGGCTAAACCACTAAGAGTAAGGGAAGAAGACGAAGCTGTTAGGCTTGTTGCTGAGGCTGCTGGAGCTGTCTGAGGTTTATCTTGTTGCGCTCCTGTTGTTATGCTTCCGCCGCTACCATTTTGGCTAACCGTAGTAGTTCCGCGCGATTTAGCAGGATTAGTGCCCCATTGTTGTGCAAAGGTGTTTTGTGAAAAAACAAAAAGGCAAAATAGAAAACAAAAAATTCCAAAAAATATCTTAGGGGATTTTTTTAGAGACAAACCTGGGCAAAGCGTATCTTTATTGCTTTGCCAGTTTCGAGAGCTTTTTTGTTTCATTGAGCCCTCCTGTTTCTTTTTCCCAAAACAAAAAAGAGAGGCAATTTCGCCTCCCTTTAAATTTACTAAATTTTTATTCCACGGTTTTTCATGCAAACATTATTTTTTTTCACCGTGGCTTTGCTCTTCCTGCTTACGCCGGATGAGCCTTTGTTCACATCAGCTTTACCATATAACTATAACATACTTACAAGATTAATGTCAAGGCGATTTCATGAAAAGAGCGTAAACGTTTACATTAATGAGCGCGTGATTTTTCCAAGCCTCTAGTGGCGTAGGAAAAATCACAGTGCGAATTAACCCCGCCGAGCGTCAAAAAAATATGAAACAGATTTTTTTGACATCCCCTGCGAGGTGGGGTAATGAGATCTCAATATTTAAGCCAGAATGACGCTTCAGATAGCCTCGTTGCAATCTTAACAAAATTTGCATTGAAAATTGAAAAAATGCCAATACCCAGTTTTTCAGCTGGAGAGTTTTCCGTTAAAACCTTAACCATTTCCAACCTTGGAGGTTAGAAATGGTAATTAACCAAATTCCACCGCGTAGGTGAACTTTTGCTAGGTAAAGCAGGGTTAGTTAAAGAGAGCTTCTATAAGGCAAAAATAGGTATAGTAGGGGGAGGAATAAAAAGAGATGTAGCCATATAGAAAGCATTGTGGACAATGAAGCTGTAAGCCTTTAATGATAAGCATATTATAAACAGTTTATTGCTAAAGTAAAAACACTAGGAGGTTAATAGGAGGCTAAAAACTAACTAGCCCATCGCGCTTAATTCTAATTTGGCAGAATGTAGTTAAAGGCCAAAATTAGGCAAGGTTAAATGTCGAGAAGCGAAAATCAGGAATGTAGGCACAATATGAATTATTAAAAAATGAAATTCGAAATCCAAAAACATGAGTTCAGATTTATGCGTGTAATCAAAAACCTAAAATTAGGAGGAAAAATCGTTTTTTTTGCTTTGTCGATAGAGTAAACACTCAGGTGTGAAGGGTAAAGTTATTGTTATACTTTCCGATCCCGCTATCTATGGCGAATTTAAGTGGGGTAAATTACACTTTATATAACATATATAGGTTTGTAATCTTATATATAGCAACAAGTTACATATTTTATTGTCCACATAAATAAGGGAATTTGGTGATCTAATTTAGTGATGGGCAGATACGGTCATTAATGATGTAATTTGTATTTCTTTTGTTATACATTTCGTATACCAGTAAAGGATTTTATCAGCTTTAGAGTAATCTTTTTCCAGACCGTTATTTCAATGAAAAGCATGAAAAAAAGTGTCAAAAAGAGTAGACTTTTTTCATATTTTAGGTTGACATGTCTATATATTATATGGTATATACATATGGTACAGTTGATAATGCAAGGGAGACGATAAAGGCAAACCTCAGCGTAAGCTGGGGCGCGCAAAGCCACGGGACCTTTTTAGAACACAAATCGCCACGAATCAGAGACGAATTACCACGAATTTATTCGTGTAAATTCGTTTCAAATTTGTAAAAATTCGTGTGTGAGCGAAGCGAACTAGGTCAGCCGGGTTACCGAAATCCAAGCGGTAATCCGGCTTCTTTTTTTTGTAATGGAGTGGTTGCAAATAAAAAGTAAAAAAATGGAAAACGAAATCGACATTAAACAATCAGGCCTAATCAGCGGAATGCATGCGCCGAATTTTAAGCCATGGATGCGGGTTGTGGCATTCGTGCTTGTTTCCTGTATGCTCTATCAGGATGTCCTTGCCGGATGCGGCCCGGATTATACATCCACATTAAAAAGTATCTATCAGAAACCAGTCACCACTTCCAAAAATACAATTTTAAGTTCTCTTATTAAAGGCGTAGATTCTTTTGTGTTTGGTGAGAATGCCTACGCGAAAGAAGCAAATGATTATCAGCCGCCAAAACAAGAAACATCTTCTCCGGCCCCGGCTCCAGCTTATCAAGGAGATACATCAACATATAATATTACAAATGCTGCTACGGGAGGTGCACTTACTCAGGCATGGAATTTTGTGAATTCTGCAACCGGAGGAGCGTTGAATAATTATTGGTATGGCAATAATAGGGTGCAATCTACTACTGGTGCAACAACGTTTTTAGGTCCAAACGCAACACAATATCAAGTTGGTAGTGGTCAGCAATTAAGTACAACCAGACAAATGACGGTATCTATTGCACCTGGAACCAGCGGAGCATCAGTCACAGCTCATCCCGGAGGAAGCATTGCTATTCCAGGTTCAATAACACGCAGTAGTTTTAGTATTCATGTCAAAGGTGCTGTAGGAGGACTTCCGGGCGGTTCCGTCAGCGTTACTTCTCCGAGAATTGTAAGTAGTACAATTACAGGGCATGTAGGTAAGGGCGGCAGCTTAACTTTTGCTGCCCCAAAAGGCATAAGTCTAAGCAGTATGCCTGTTCTTGATAATAGTAGAATAAGTGTAACAGGGCAAAGCCCCAGGTTGGTGAGTATCTATTCCGGAAGCAATCCCGTTAATTTTAATAAGTCGACAATATTCGTAACAGGCCAGGGCGGGAATTGGAATGTTTTATCGCCCGCGACAGGAAGCCATAATTATATTAATTCTAATGTTTACATTAATGCCACTGGCGGCGGGAAATGGAATGTTTTTTCACCCAATATAACTTTTAACCGGAATATTTTTATAGATCTGAAAAATATTACCGGCAATAGTATTTTTTCACCTACAGGCATGTCAAAAATAGTTTTCAATGGAAATGTTTCTATAACCGGCCAGAATATTACTAACAGCAGCATTTTTTCACCATCCGGAGCAGCAAAAATTGTTTTTAACAAGGACCTTACTATAAATCATCTAAATAATATCTCTAACTCCAAGGTTTTCTCACCCACCGGCTTTGGTACCATGAAGTTTGATGGTATGGTTAAAATAGACACCATAAAAAACATTACCAATGGCAGTAAGATTTTCTCACCTACAGCCTTTGGCAGCATGACTTTTAAGAATAATATCAATATAGGTGAAATATCCAAGATATCCAACAGCAACGTTTTCTCACCTTCAGCCTTTGGCAAGATGACCTTTGCCGGGCCAGTTAAGATAGAGAAGCTGACAGATATTACCAATAGCAGCGTCTTCTCGCCATCTAAATTCGTCAGCATGAGTTTTAACAAGCCTATCGAAATAAAGAACATATCCAAAGTTTATGACAGCAAGGTTTTCTCACCCACCGGCTTTGGTACCATGAAGTTTGATGGTATGGTTAAAATAGACACCATAAAAAACATTACCAATGGCAGTAAGATTTTCTCACCTTCAGCCTTTGGCAGCATGACTTTTAAGAATAATATCAATATAGGTGAGATATCCAAGATTTCTAATAGCAGTGTTCTCTCACCTTCTAAATTTGCCTTTCAGAATGTCGGTCCAATTAAGATAAACAAGATAACCGATATCAAGAATAGCAGCGTTTTATCACCCACAGCCTTTATTAAACAGAACATTGGCCGTATTGAAATTAAAGAGATTTCAAAGGTATATGACAGCAAAGTATTATCACCTTCTAACTTTAAGTCCCAGACCATCGATCTAGTCAAGCTAGGAACAATAACCAATATCAAGAATAGCAATATTTTCTCGCCCACCCACTTTAAAAGCCAGAACATTGGAAGTATAAAAATAGATACCATCAAAAATATCGTTGATAGCAACATCTTTTCACCTTCTAACTTTAAGTCCCAGACCATTGAGGCAATTAATGTAGAAAAAATAACCGATATTAAGAATAGTGATGTTTTCTCGCCTTCAAATTTTGTCAGCCAAGCAATTAAGAATATAGAAATGAAGGAGATTTCCAAAGTTTATGACAGCAGTGTTTTCTCACCCACCAACTTTGAGACCCAGAAAATCGACAGCATAAAGATAGACACCATAAAAGATATTAATAATAGCCGTGTTTTCTCGCCCTCTGATTTTAAGAGCCAAACTATTGGTGGAATCAAAATTTCAGAGATATCCAAATTATCCAATAATAGTGTTTTTTCACCTTCCAGGTTTGTCAGTCAAAACATTAATGAACCTATCACCAAGATAGTTAAGGAAGCGAATTCTAGTAGTGATAAAAACACGGCTGACATGGCCAAATTAGGGGATAACGGTGAAGATAAAAGCTCTCCTGACCGGCTAGCTAAGGAAACCCTTGATAAGCTGGTTGCCGAACAGAATAAAGCGGCAGAAGCAGAAAATCTCCTCCGGGCCTTAGAAACTGGCGAACCTTTAGCTTTGGCGAGCGAACCAGACAAAGCTGCAGTTGAAGAAGCGGCGAAAGATTATAAAGCTGCGGATAAGGCCGAAGCATTTAGAGAAAAAGTTAGAGAAGAAACTAAGGCCGCTAGAGACGCTATAGAACATTCCAGGAAAGGTGAGACGTTTGATGATGCGCGTCAACGGGTCATGGGCGACTTATATGAGAGAGAAGGCGAAAAAGTGTATAATGCTGTAAAAGATAATTTAACATTTGAAGCTTTGCCCGAAGGTTTTTCTCTTAAAAGACAGGGTGAAAAAGGTAGTAATGATGATGAAAATCAGAGTTCAACTTCTAGAAATGCAACTACACCGCCAGCGCCGACTCAAGCCCCTGTTCCTTCTCAACAACCAACTCCACAGCCAAACAGTAATGGCAATAAGGATGGCGGTAAAAATGGTAAATCCCAACAGGTAACCATAACCGATTTAGCACAGCAAGCAGATAAAGATGCCAACGCTCCTAAACCCACAATTACCGGTAAGACAGAAGATATTATACCTTCAGCAAATCCAGGCGCTCCCAATATTCTTTACTCTGGCCGCGGCCCACCGCCTGCTGCCCAACCAACAAAAAATTCTAACGAATCAACAGCGGACTCTAATATAGGTAAGAGTGAAGCTAAAGAAAGTGTATCAAC
>JBAZGZ010000105.1:0-6571 GCA_041652615.1 Candidatus Omnitrophota bacterium
AGAAAAGCAGTTCAACCGTAAGGTGGAAATAAATTCGCGACTAAAGGCTCTGAAAAAAGAGATTGAAACAATCAAACGAGGTGAATGATGGAAAAACCCAAAATGCATACGCCCGATATTACCCGGGAAAATATGGAAAAGATCATGGCGCTGTTTCCCAACTGTGTTACGGAGAGCCGTGATGAAAAGGGCGAACTCGTTAAAGCAATAGATTTTGACCTTTTAAGGCAGGAGTTTTCGTCGCAGATCATTGAAGGCCCGCAGGAGCGATACCAGCTGGATTGGCCGGGCAAAAGACAGGCCTTGCTTACCGCCAATGCGCCAATCGCTAAAACCCTGCGGCCGTGCCGGGAAGAGAGCGTTGATTTTGATACAACCAAAAACCTTTTCATTGAAGGCGATAATTTAGACGCGCTTAAACTTTTGCAGGAAACGTATTTGGGCAAAATAAAAATGATTTATATCGACCCGCCGTATAACACTGGTAAGGATTTTATTTATAAGGATAACTTCACCAAAGACTCGGAGCAGTACAAGCTAGAATCGGGGCAAAAAGATGAAGAAGGTAATCGCATGGTGCAGAATACCGAATCCAATGGTCGCTTTCACTCCGACTGGCTTTCTATGATGTACCCCCGTCTTAAGCTGGCGCGGAATTTATTGCGGGATGATGGGGTTCTTTTTGTTAGTATTGATGAAAATGAATTTATTAATATAAAATCTATCTGCAATGAGATATTTGGGGTTGATAATTATATCGGCGAATTTATTTGGAAAAGTAAGCACGGTGGTGGTGGGGATAGTCCGTACATAGTTAAAGAACACGAATATATTTTAGTTTTTGTAAAAAAACTTGTTACGATTTCTGAATTGTTTGCCATGCCCCCAGATGATTATGAGAAAATGTTTAGAGAATTAGATGAGAGGGGTAAATTTTATTACGATAGGTTGGATAAAAAAGGCATAGATTCAAACAGACCAAATCTTATATATCCAATTATTTGTCCAGATGGAACAGTTAAAGATATATCCCCTGCTATTTGGCGTTTATCAAAAGAAGAATTTGAACGAAGAAAGAAAAATAACGAAATAGGATTCAGGAAAGATAAAAATAACGTTTGGCAGATATATACTAAGACATATTTATATGATAATGATGGTCATATGCGGAGGGTAAAAGCTCGAAGTATATTAAAACAAGAAATAGTGGGGTTTACACAGAATGGTAATAAAATGATTGACCATATTTTTGGTGATGAGATTTTTTCAAATTCAAAACCAATAGAGTTATTAAAATATTTTATGGATTATATTACACATGACGAAAGGGAAGGAGTTGTATTAGATTATTTTTCCGGTTCTGCTACAACTGCCCATGCTGTTATGCAGTTGAATGTTGAAGACGGAGGGAATCGCAAATTTATCATGGTGCAGTTGCCTGAACCGTGCGCGCAGGATAGCGAAACGTTTAAAGCCGGATACAAAACTATTGCCGAAATCGGCAAAGAACGCATTCGCCGAGCCGGAAAGAAAATCAAGGAAGAAAATAAAGACAAGGAAGGCATCGATAAGCTCGACATCGGCTTTCGCGTGTTGAAGGTAGACAGTACCAATATGGCAGAGGTGTATTATAAGCCCGATGAAGTAAAGAAAGAGCAGATAGAGATGTTTGCCGATAATATTAAAAAAGACCGCACCTCGGAGGATTTACTCTTCCAGGTGTTGCTGGACTGGGGTGTTGATTTAACCTTTCCTATTACACGGGAAGAGATTCAGGATAAAGAAGTGTTTTTTGTTGACGGTAATGTCTTGGCCGCTTGTTTTAAAGCCACTGGCGATATTACCGAGGATTTCGTTAAAGAATTGGCCAAGCGTAAACCCTTGCGCGTAGTATTCCGCGATGCCGGGTTTAAGGACGATAGCGTAAAAATAAACGTGGAGCAGATCTTTAAACTTATGTCGCCTCAGACCGAAGTGAGAACGATTTAAGGTGCCGATAATGAAACTTAAGTTTAAACAACAAGTGTATCAGACCAAGGCAGTCGAGGCAGTAGTCGATTGTTTTAATGGCCAGTCGTACATCGTTGGTTTGCGCTATCGTATGGATCCCGGTAAGCGGACTCAGGTAGTATTGGAAGAAGCGGGCTTTAAGAATGCCGATATCCTGCTTAACGGAAACCAGCTTCTGGAAAATGTGCAGGCGGTTCAACGGCGTCAGAACTTGCCGCTTTCCAGTGCGTTGGTCGCTACGCAGGCGGCGTCATTGAATCTTGATGTTGAGATGGAGACCGGCACCGGCAAGACCTATTGCTATACCAAGACGATTTTTGAACTGCATAAGCGTTTTGGTTGGGGGAAGTTTGTTGTGGTGGTGCCTAGCATTGCCATCCGCGAGGGGGTATATAAATCGTTTCAGATAACTGCGGAGCATTTTCTTGAAAGCTACGGCAAAAAAGTTCGATTTTTCATTTATAACTCGAAATCCCTGCATGATTTGGAAAGTTTTTCCTCGGACGCCGGCATAAACGTGATGATCATTAACGTGCAGGCATTCAATGCCCGCGGAAAGGACGCGCGCCGCATATACGAAGAACTGGATGATTTTCAAAGCCGTAAGCCTATCGATGTGATCCGGGCAAACCGGCCGATCATGATCATCGATGAACCGCAGAAGATGGAAGGTTCGGCTACTCTTGGTTCGTTAAAAGAATTCAACCCTTTATTCATTTTACGCTACTCGGCCACACATAAGACTACGCATAATAAAATACATCGGCTTGACGCGCTGGACGCTTATAACCAGAAACTGGTCAAAAAAATTGCCGTGCGCGGGATATCGGTAAAAGGGCTTTCCGGCACTAACGCTTATTTGTACCTGGAGTCGATCATTATTTCCAAGCAGGCGCCGGTTGCTCGTTTGGAATTAGAAATAAAAACCGCAAACGGTATCAAGCGCGAGACCCGCATAATTGATAAGGGTAAGAACCTGTTTGATGTCTCCGGCGGCCTGGAGCAGTATCGCGGATATGTGGTATCGGACATTAGCGCCATAACCGATACAGTGCTGTTTACTCCCAGCGGTGCAGAGATAAAAGCTGGCGAGGTTATCGGCGATATCAGTGAGCAGGCTTTGCGGCGTATCCAGATACGCGAGGCAATACGCGCGCATATCGCCAAAGAACAGACGCTGTTTCACCAGGGTATTAAAGTGCTTTCGCTGTTTTTTATCGATGAAGTTGCCAAATATCGCGTTTATACCAAGGATGGAGAACAGCCGGGCGAATACGCGCAGATGTTCGAAGAGGAATATAAGCAGTGCATTGACGATGCCCGCACATTGTTTAATACCGAATATGCGTCATACATAAATCGTGTTTCTGAGGCTCGCACGCATAACGGCTATTTTTCTATTGATAAAAAGACAAAACACCTCATAGATCCTGAAACCGGGAAAAAGTCCACTGAAACAGAGGATGTTGATGCCTATGATCTGATTTTAAAAGATAAGGAACGCTTGCTTTCGTTTGAAGAGCCGGTGCGCTTTATTTTTTCTCATTCCGCTTTGCGGGAAGGCTGGGATAATCCCAATGTGTTCGTTATTTGCGCGTTAAAACACAGCGATAATACTGTATCCCGGCGCCAGGAAGTGGGGCGGGGTCTGCGCATAGCGGTGGATATATTCGGCGAGCGCCAGGATAATCCGGCCACGGTACATCAAACCAATGTTTTGACCGTGGTGGCCAGCGAAAGTTATAAGGATTTTGTGGCCGGATTGCAAAAGGATATCAGCGAATCGCTTTCCGAACGTCCGCGCAAAGCCGATACCGCGTATTTTACCGGGAAGACTGTTCAAACACCCAAAGGTCCCCTTGAGATAGATAGCCGTATGGCCAACCAGATCTACAAATACCTGGTAAAAAATGATTATGTTGACGACGATAATGGCGTTACCGTGACCTATCATGAAGCGGTAAAAAATGGAGCGCTTGCGCCATTGCCGGAAGAGTTTCAGTCTTATGCTTCGGAAATATTCCATCTTATTGATAGTGTGTATAGTGATGCCCTTTTGCCGGATATTGATAATGACCGTGGCGCCAAGGTTAATCCGCTCAATGCTAATTTTGAAAAGAAGGAATTCAAAGAATTGTGGAATCGGATAAACCAGAAAGCTGTATACAGCGTTCATTTTGACAGCGCCGAGCTGGTTGAAAAAGCGGCAAAAGCGCTTGATGAACAGCTGCGTGTTACTCCGCTGCGTTATACTATTGTTGCCGGAGAACAAAAGGAAAATGTTGGTTATGAGGAAATGAAGGCCGGCGACGGTTTCAAGGTTGCCGAGCAGTCAACAAAATATGAGACATCTTCGGTGCATTCAAATGTCGGTTATGACCTTATCGGCAAAATCGCGGAAGGCGCGCATCTGACCCGCAGGACCGTCGCGCGGATATTAAGCGGTTTGCAAACGCAGATATTCAACCAGTTTAAATTAAATCCGGAACAATTTATTGCCGAAGCCGCGCGTTTGATAAATGAACAGAAGGCAACGGTTATTATCGAGCACCTTGCGTACGACGCATTGCAAGAGCGGCATGATATCGATATTTTTACCGACACCCAGGCAAAGCAGAATTTCGCTAATGCCGGCGAGCCGCTCAAGCGGCACATTTATGATTATGTTATCACTCAATCCGACAAGGAAAGGCAGTTCGTCAATGAACTCGATGTCAGCACGGAAGTGGTGGTTTATGCCAAACTGCCCCGGGGATTTTTTATTCCCACGCCAGTGGGCGATTATAATCCTGACTGGGCAATAGCGTTCAAAGAAGGCAGCGTCAAACATATTTATTTTGTCGCCGAAACAAAAGGGTCGATGTCCACACTTGAACTGCGGGAAATAGAAAAAACTAAAATCGAATGCGCCCGGAAGTTTTTCCATGAATTGAATGAAAAGATCGATAAAGATAAAGTTCAATATGATGTGATTGATAGTTATGGTAAGTTGTTGAACTTGGTGAATGCTTAGTTTTCCAAGTTTCTGCTTTTTAAAGTGAGGTTGATATGAGTGAGCAAGATAAAAAAAGAGTTGCGACAGCTATCGAATACATAGAGTCGAAGATTGCAAACCTTATTCAAGGCGTAAAATGTGAACATATATATGACCCTACGAGGATGGCTTACAAATTCGATGTGTTTCTTCCTGAAAAGAATCTGCCTGTAGTCGTGATTAGGTTTAGCAGAGAGAACATGGAAGATTTTAGCAGCGATAATACGAATTATGGTATCCGTTTCAGGTATTATATTGATTTTAAGGTTTACATTGAGCTCATTAAATCGGGCCTAATCTCGTCCTTTAAGATCTCTGAAATATTTATAAAGGAGGTCAAAGATAGAAATAGAGAAGACTGGTGGAGCGATCGATATGTTCGGGTCGCCTTTGACAATAAGATTACTGCGGTATTCGCTTTTGGTCTTGAGAAGCTCAAAGAAGCAATGGAGCAAACATTTAAGGAGAATATCGTGGATGTGAGTAGTCTTAGTGAGCTTAAAGAAGATCTCGACCGTATCAATAATATTCTTGATTATTACAATGTACACAAATCATTAGACGAAACATCTGCGAGTATCACGAGTCTTTCCATTTTGAAAGCCGCTGCAATTTATGCAATTGTGGAGAAGGAAAGGAAACGAGATAACAACCGTCCTTATTTAACTAGCAAAATCAATGAAGAAATTTGTTCGATAGCTGCATTTCTTCGTGAGGGGGCTTTTCTAGAGGTGCGGCCGCCAGAATGGTTGGGAGACTATGTGGCCGTTTAGCTCCAAAATGTACCTTTCAAAGAAAGTATTTTTGAGCTCAACCTTCAGGGACTTGTCATATCACAGAAATCTTGCTGCAGAGGTTTTAATCAAAGAAGGTTACAAGGTTGTTTGTTCAGAAGATTTAGATTTCGCAAAGGGGTCAGGAGTGCATAGACACGATGTCTGTCTGCAGCGTGTTGACGAAACCCCTAATTTTTTGTTGATTATCGATTGGTATGCTGGGCAAGCATACGAAGGACAGCATCCTGATTACGCCGGCTTGACTATTACCCATGCGGAAGCGAAGAGGGCTTTTAAAAAGAATAGCGGTTGGCACTGTTTTGCTAAGCAAGAAGTAATTACAACTTACAATATATGGAAACAGAATAGAACATTGTCAGGATTTAGGCATGATCCTGTAGAACGAAAGGTTTTTGATTTATTGGATGATATTTATAGCCTTGGTAAATGGGGACCAAATGCTTTTGATGATCCGAATGATTTCAAGCGGAAGCTGCAGAAATACTTCAGACAGCTAAAAAGCACTTAGGGATATTTATACATTCTATAGCCTGTCTTAATTATTCAAGTCAATAATAAGGAGTTTGGCAGACGTTGTCCAGATACTATGAGAAGTAAAAGAGCTGCAAGATTAATCCGACAAGTATACCACGCGTTGTCTTAGAGGCAGCGTCTGCCCTGGTGTTAATGGGGGGCAGTATAATAGTTTACTGAATAAATACGGGATGTTTCGCAGGTGTATTTAAGTCGG
>JBAZGZ010000106.1:0-6518 GCA_041652615.1 Candidatus Omnitrophota bacterium
TTTGCACTGCTCTTCCTTGCAATCAAGGATCCTTAAAGGATTTTTCTCAAGCCGCCTTTTGCAATCTTCGCAAAGCCTCACTTTTTCTTTTGATAATTCCTCTTTTAAAAGTTGTTTAAACTTTTCTTTATCCTCTTGGCAACCCAAGGTGTTTATATTTAGCTTCACCTGGGATATGCCGATATCCTCCAGAATCTTCATACCTAAAGAAATTATCTCCGCGTCAAGAAAAATACTTTTTGAGCCTATAGCCTCGGCTCCGAAATGATGGAATTGACGAAACCTCCCTTTTTGCGGACGCTCACCCCGGAACATCGGGCCGATATAAAAAAATTTGCTAAATTCATTCTGTTTGTAAATTGAGTTCTCAAGATAATACCGGACAACCTGAGCGGTTCCTTCCGGGCGAAGCACTATGCTTGCATCCTCTTCGGAGCGTTTTGCAATCCTAAAAATCTGCTTCTCAACTATGTCTGTTGTTTCTCCAACGCTTCTCACAAAAACACCTTCCTCTTCGATAAGCGGAAGAATAATCTCTTCGTATCCGAATAAATGAAAAATTTTACGGGCATTCTCTGCCAGCGAGTTAAACAGATTTGCCTCTAGAGGGGAAAAATCATAAGTTCCCCTGACGCTTTTGTAGGTTTTTGTCATATTTTAGGAGTGAAATTACTGATGGGCCACGGGGTTTTAATTGTTGTAACCCATCATCCTGAGCGAAGCGAAGGATCTCTTGCCCAACAAATTACACAAAACCCTCTTCGCTTCGAAATTATTAATTTTACTAACCTTGCCCTCTTTCATTATACTCAGTTTTTTATTTACAAACGAATACTTGTTATACCAATGAGATCCTTCAGCCCTTCGGGCTTCAGGATGAGCAATCCTATCGGATTGCTCACTTAATGGCTTGTTTCATCTCGAGGCCAGGCTTAAAGGTTACAGTATGCCTCTCAGGAACCGGAATAACTTGCCCGGTCTTAGGATTCCTTCCGATTCTTCTTTTCCTCATCTTCACCTGAAAAACCCCGAAATTCCTTAATTCTATGCGGTCTCCGCTCTTTAAAGCCCCAAAAATGGTGTCAAAAGTGCGGTGCACAACCTCTTTTACTACCACTTGCTTTATGCCTGTTTCCTGGCTTATTTTTAAAACAATATCGCGTTTACGCATGTTTTTAGTCTATCATTCTTTTTTTTAGTGTCAATAGAGTAGTGAAAGCGTCTATCGTTTATCGGTTGCGCGGCTCGTTTCGTCTATCGTCATTCGGTTGCGTCCTAAATAATGACGCTCTACGATTGACGCAACCGTGACGAGTTGCGCAACCGCAACCGATTGACGTAACCTAATATTTTTGAATTTTAAATAGCGGTGTTACGTTGCCAACTAAAACGTCAAAGAAATATTCTCTTCGCCGATCAACGCCCCTATTTCCTTTAAAATATGCTCGCTTAAGCGTAAAGAAAAACCATTGCCTGTCTTTATTTTTATGCCATTCAATTTCATATCATTGAACATAAAAACAACCGGGGTATTGCCGCGGTTATTAAGAAAAATCTCCTTAAGCGTTGCCAGCGGGAACTTATCGCCCTTTACGGATATATTAAGCCCTTTGATATTATCGAAAATATTTTCTATCGGTATTATCTGGCTGGCTAAAATTTTTGGGGTTCTCTCTTTTGACTCTAATTTACCTTTTATAACAACTATACTTTTTTCTCTAATTAATGCGGAAGCCTCGGCAAATAGCCTGGGAAAAACAAAAGTCTCGACAGTTGAAGTTTCATCTTCTATCTTTAGGATTGCCATGCGCTCATTTGATTTTTTTGTAGTCATAAGACGCGCCTTATCTACTATCCCGCAAATAATAACTTCTTCCTTCGACTCCATCTCATAAAGCGAAATTATTTCATACCTTTTTAGGTGTTTCACGGTATTTGAGTAAGAATACAACGGGTGACTGCTTACATATATCCCGAGAAGAGATTTTTCAAAACCAAGTATATCCAAAAGCGGCCACTCCTCAAGTTGAGGTATCTCTTCACGTTGTTTGGGAGCGGTAAATAAAAGCATCTGAGAAGGGTCTTCTTTCTTTACGGTCCTGGCTAAAACCTTATCAAGGATGGCTGCCATTTGTGCCCGTTTTAAACAAAAACTGTCCATGGCTCCTGATTTTATAAGACTCTCGATAACTTTTTTGTTTACGACTCTTGAATCTACACGATCGCAAAAATCAAAAAAATCATCAAACTTTTTTTGTTTACGAACCTCAATAATACTATCAAGAGCGGTAGTGCCTACATTTTTGATCGCAAGCAGACCAAACCTTATATTCTTTTCATCAGTAACCGTAAAATTAGCAAAACTTGTATTAACCTCCGGCGGAAGCACTTTCATTCCCATGCGGCTTACTTCATTAACATATTCAACTATCTTATCGGTATTGGTACGTTCACTTGTTAGAAGAGCGGCCATGAATTCTACCGGGTAATTAGCTTTAAGGTATGCTGTCCTATACGAGATAAGCGCATACGCGGTTGAATGTGATTTATTAAAACCGTAGCCCGAGAAGTAATCTATCAAATCAAAAATTTGGGTTGCGATGCGTTGGCCGATATCATTTTTTCTGCTGCCTTCAATAAATAAATTTCTCTGCTCCTCCATGATCTCAGGAATTTTTTTACCGATCGCCTTTCTTAAAAGGTCTGCTTGTGCCAGACTAAAACCCGCAAGCTTAGAAGCAATCTGCATCGTCTGTTCCTGGTAAAGAATAATACCGTAAGTTTCCTTTAAAACAGACTCAAGTTGAGGATGCAGGTAGGTTACGGGTTTCTTGCCGGCTTTTCTATCAATAAAATCATCGACCATTCCACTTCCCAGCGGTCCGGGTCTGTATAAAGCAAGGACTGCAATCAAATCTTCAAAACGCGTAGGTATAAGTTTCTGCAGGATTTCACGCATACCACGGGATTCAAGCTGGAACACGCCAATTGTGTCGCTGTTAGCAAGCAGCGCAAAAGTTTTTTTGTCATCGAGCGGTAGATGAACAATATCCAGGTCAATGCCTTTTGTTCTTTTTATTATTTTTACCGTCGAATCTATAACCGTCAGGGTTTTGAGCCCTAAAAAATCCATTTTCAGCATGCCGGTTTTCTCAAGAGACTCCATATCAAAACCGGTAACAACTTCGTCTTCCGCGCCGCGCGTTAAAGGTATGCGATCCATCAGCGGTTTATCCGAAATAACTACACCTGCCGCATGCGTTGACGCATGACGGGACAAACCTTCAAGCTGCATAGCAACATCAATAAGGCGTTTTATACCGCTATCAGAATTATAAACCTGTGAAAGCTCAGGGGTAGATGAAAGGGCTTCCTTTAAATTAACCTGATGGCCAACAATGACCGGGATCATCTTGGCTATTTTATCTACCTCAGAATAGCTATAACCCATAACCCTGCCTACATCCCTGATAACGCCTCGCGCAAGCATCGTTCCAAAGGTAACTATCTGGGCAACATTTGCATCTCCATATTTTTTTCCGACATATTTCAAAACTTCAGAACGTTTTTCATAACAGAAATCCATATCAATATCAGGCATGGAAATACGCTCCGGATTAAGGAACCTTTCAAAAAGAAGATCATAGCGCAGCGGGTCTACGTCAGTTATTCCAAGGAGAAAACTGACAATACTTCCCGCGGCACTTCCTCTGCCTGGGCCGACAGGTATATTACTTTCCTTGGCATATTTTATAAGATCCCAGACAATCAGAAAGTAACTGGCAAAACCGGTATTCTTAATAACGTCCAATTCATACTCAAGACGTTTATTCACTTCTTCGGTTACCTGCGAATAACATTTAGGAATATTTTCATAAACTATCTCTTTAAGATAGCTGGTTTCGGTTTTTCCTTCAGGTATGGGAAATTTCGGAAGATGTATTTTTGAAAAATCAAATGTCAGATTACACTTCTGCATTATCTCAATGGTATTTTTTATCGCTTGAGGGATGTCTTTAAAAATAGCTTTCATTTCATCAGGGCTGCGGAAATAAAACGTCTGGCTGTTGAATTTAAACCTGTTGGGATCAGAAAGAGTGGTTTGTGTTTGTATACCTAAAAGCACTTCGTGAGCAAAAGCTTCATTTTTTTCGATGTAATGGATATCATTAGTTGCTACAGGAGGAATTCCCAATTCACTTGAAATTTTTAGAAGAACATCATTAGCTTTTTTCTGTTCTGCTAATCCGTTATCCATAATTTCAAGATAAAAATTTCCTTTGCCGAAAATCTGTAAATAATCATCCGCTAATTTATACGCTCCCTTTATATCATCAGAAATTATATGCGAAGCTATTTCTCCTTTTAAACAGGCACTTAAACCAATAAGGCCTTTATTACACTCAGCTAATATTTGCTTATCTATCCTGGGCTTATAATAAAAACCCTCTAGAGACGCAAGGCTTACAAGTCTTATAAGATTCTTATAACCTTGCTCATCTTTGGCAAGCAAGATAAGATGAAAATTGCTGTCATCACCGCTTTTATAATCTTTATTAAAACGCGATTCCGGAGCAACATAAACTTCGCACCCGATTATAGGCTTAATCCCCGCGCTCATGCATTCTTTGTAAAATTTTATCGCACCGAATAGATTACCATGATCGGTTATGGCAAGGCCGGGCAATTTGAATTTAGCTGCTTTATCGACAAGTTTTTCTAAGAGGCAGGCTCCGTCAAGGAGGCTGTATTGGGTATGAACATGAAGATGAACAAAATCTGCGTGCGCCATTTTATATTGCTTATAATAGAAGCGGATTGCCGCGGATATCTACGCGGATTTACGCACGCTAAGTCGCTGGCGTTTATTCGCGTTTAGATCCGCGAATATCCGCTTCTATCTTTATTCCCACTCAATTGTTGCGGGAGGTTTTGAGCTGATATCAAGAACTACCCGGTTTATACCCCTGACTTTATTTATTATAGTATTTGAAATTTCTCCAAGAATATCAAAAGGAATTTTTGCCCAATCCGCGGTCATTCCATCTAAACTGTTCACCGCCCTGATCGCAACAACGTGTTCATACGTACGTCTATCACCCATAACACCTACGGTTTTAAGCGGCAAAAGCACACAAAACGATTGCCATAAGTCATTATAGAGATTATGCTTTCGGATTATCTTTTCCAGTATCGCGTCAGCATCGCGTAAGATTCTTAAACGTTCATTTGTGATTTCCCCGACAATCCTTACTGCGAGCCCTGGCCCGGGAAAAGGCTGCCGGTTTATTATCTCCTCAGGAAGCTTAAGTATTTTCGCAATCGCCCGTACTTCGTCTTTAAAAAGCTGTCTGAACGGCTCAAGAAGTTTGAGCTTCATATTCAAAGGAAGCCCGCCTACATTATGATGCGACTTTATTCGCGCTGTCGGGCCGCCAAAGAAAGAAACCGATTCGATTACGTCCGGATACAAAGTGCCCTGGACCAAAAACTTTACATTCTTTATTTTATGAGCTTCTTGGTCAAATACATTTATAAATTCATGGCCGATTATTTTTCTTTTTTGCTCAGGGTCAATAACATTTTTTAGTTTTTTCAAAAAAGTTGCTGACGCGTCGGCATAATATAAATCGATCTTATAGTTATCTCTAAAAACTTTTAAAACCTGCAGCGCTTCATTCTTACGCAAAACACCATTGTTAACAAAGATACATTTTAATTTCTTACCGATTGCCTTATGAATCAAAACCGCCGCTGCCGAAGAGTCCACTCCTCCGCTTAATCCGCAAATCACGTTTGAGTTGCCTACATTTTCTCTTATTTCCTTGATTTGGCTCTCGACAAAATCTTCAAGCTGCCAATTACTGAAAGCTTCGCATATTCTAAACAGAAAATTAGAAATAATCTGCGTACCGCAATCGGTGTGTATTACTTCCGGATGAAACTGCACGCCATATATCTTTCTTTTATTATCTCCTATGGCGGCGAATTTTGTATATGATGTATGCGCGAGAGGAATAAACCCTTGAGGAATTTTTGCTGCCTGGTCAGTATGACTCATCCAGGAAACTATTTTTGCCGGCAAAGAGAAAAACAAATCGCTGTGATCATCGATATACATCTCAGCTCTTCCATATTCTCTCTTTTTTGCTTCTTTAACTTCCGCCTTAAGGGTCTTGACCAGGATTTGCATCCCATAACATATTCCAAGGATAGGAATTTTTAAATCAAGGATTCCTTTTTGAAGAAACGGGGCACCTTTTTCATAAACACTATGCGGCCCCCCCGAAAGGATTATACCTTTAGGATTTAGCGCTTTGATTTTTTCAATATCAAAAGTGCAAGGTTCAATAACACTGTAAACCTTAAGCTCGCGTACTCGCCTTGCGATAAGCTGGGTATATTGTGAACCAAAATCTAATATTAATATGGTATCTTTAGACATATTTTTAAATTGGCTTCGTCTATCGTTGAACGGTTGCGCGACTCGTATCGCTTATCGTCATTCGGTTGCGTCC
>JBAZGZ010000107.1:0-6475 GCA_041652615.1 Candidatus Omnitrophota bacterium
ATGCGCAAAAAATCACGCAAAAAATTAGAAGAGAGGGACAAAAGTGAAGGATAACTCTGATAATAAAGGAATGAGCCTTATAGTTAAGACTATCACACGTATTCTTGTGGGCCTGATACTTCTTTACGGAATTTATATCGTTCTGCATGGCCATATTTCGCCGGGCGGAGGTTTTGCCGGAGGATTCATTATTGCGCTTTCTTATATTCTTTTTATGCTTGCTTTCGGAAAAGAAGAAATATTAAAAAGAATTCCTGAAAAAATGATCACAATACTTGAAAGTTTAGGCGTATTCATGTTCCTTGTCATCGCTCTTTTGGGTTTTACCGGCGGATATTTCTTTTCTAATTGGCTGCCTAAAGGTTTGCTTTTTAAGCTTCTCTCTGCCGGAACCATACCTATATCAAACGTTGCGCTTGCATTACTCGAGGTATCTCTAGGTTTATTTGGAATATTCTTGGTGTTAGTATTGCTAAAATTTGCCCCGAAAAAAGATTCCGGGCAAAACGAGGAATAAAATGCTTACTTATTTTTTGTGCTTAATATTATTCAGCATAGGGCTTTACGCAATAGTCAGGAAAAGAAATATCATAAAAATAATTATTGGTATTGTAGTGTGTGAATACGCGGTTAATCTTTTTCTTGTGCTATTCGCCTACAAAATGAACGGCCGTTCTCCGTTATATTCTCCTGACCAGGAAATAACAAGCATGGTTGATCCATTGCCCCAGGCATTGGCGTTAACTTCAATAGTAATAGGCTTGGCCACTACCGCCTTACTCGTAGCAATTGCAATAAGGGTTTACGAAAAATACGGTACTTTCGATATAACAAAAATAAATCGTTTAAAAGGCTAATATGAACCCAGCCCTTCCAAAACATAATATGTATATCTGCAAGAACTTGGAAAGGTTTGGGCAAAAAGATAGTTTATTAAAAAATTACCTTAAAGGAGGAAGGGCTGGGTGAAATTTATTCCATTATTTATTATTTTACCCCTTGGAGGCGCCTTTTTGATTTCACTTTTAGGCAGGCGAAAAAGTGTTTTTTGTGATATTTTTTCCAATTCAATAACTTTGCTTCTTTTTATTATTTCCTTAATTACACTTTTTAATACTAATATGCAAATACTTCCTATTATTTATAAAGTAGGGGGATGGGCTCCGCCAATAGGCATACCGCTTGTTATCGATGGCTTAACTGCTTTTATGCTTTTAATCGTAAATTTTATTTCTTTTATGATTAATTTATATTCCGTAAATTATATGGAGAAATATACGGCAAAAAATAAATTTTACACCTTATTCCTGCTTATGATAGGCGGGATGAATGGCGTAGTTATCAGTGGAGATATTTTTAATCTTTTTGTTTTCTTTGAACTTGCCTCAATCGCAAGCTATGCTTTAGTTGCCTACGGAAGCCGTGCGGAAGAGCTGGAGGCATCCTTCAAATATATGGCAATGGGTGCGATGGGCTCTCTTTTTATTCTTCTGGGGATTGGTTTTCTTTATTCATATGCTTCCACACTGAACATGGCGCATTTGTCGCAAATTATCGCTGCGCAAGGGGTAAATAAAGCGGTTATTTTTTCAAGTATCTTATTCATCCTGGGGTTTGGCTTAAAAGCGGCAATTGTTCCTTTTCATGCCTGGCTTGCTGACGCACATCCTGCTGCGCCAGCGCCGATTTCTGCCATGCTGTCCGGTATTCTTATCAAATCCCTGGGGATATACAGCTTGTGCCGTATTTTTTATAACGTTTTAGGAGTCAGCCCGTCTTTCTTAAGCCTGCTCATGTTCTTAGGTGCAATTTCTATAATCATCGGCGGTTTGCTTGCCCTAGGCCAGAAAGATTTAAAAAGAATGCTTGCCTACTCGTCCATTAGCCAGGTAGGTTATATAATTTTGGGATTAGGTATAGGCACTCCCCTGGGTATTCTGGGAGCACTTTTCCATTTATTTAATCACTCTGTATTCAAATCACTGCTTTTTTTAAATTCCGGAGCAGTGGAGTATGCAACAGGTACGAGGGACCTGGAAAAACTTGGAGGGTTACGTGAAAAAATGCCCGTAACCGCAAGTACATCATTAATTGCTTCAATGGCTATCTCAGGGGTCCCGCCATTTAACGGTTTTTTTAGTAAACTTCTCATTATTTTTGCTTGTATAAAAAGCGGTTATATTGGCTATGGCATCTGGGCGATAATCGGCAGCGTTTTAACGATTTCTTATTTTATGAAATTCCAAAAAAATACTTTTTTTGGCCCGCTTCCAAAAGAATTAAAAGATACGAAAGAAGTTCCATTCTTAATGCAAACCTCGATGGTGATCCTATCAATTGTTTGTATCTTTGGCGGAGTAATTATCCTGCCAAAAATCGGTAACTATTTTACTGAACCGGCAAAAACCGTATTAATTCAAGGAACAGATTACAAAGATTTAATTTTTAAGGTAATAGATGAGAAGTAAATTTATATTATTTATTGTTGGGTTTATAGTTTGGTGCCTGTTGCGCTTCCCCCCGGACTTACAGCACATGTTAATCGGCATTGTCGTGGCCCTCTTGGTCTCGTTACTGTTGGGAGACCTTTTCACCAATCGCCCGGCAATGTTTTTTAAGCCGCAAAGGTATTTCTGGTTCTTATATTTTATCCCTCTATTTATTTGGGAATGCGTTAGGGCAAACATCGATATCGCCCGATACATTATTTCGCCTAAATTATCTTTAAGCTCCGGGATCGTTAAAATAAAAACATCCCTAAAGGCAGATATTTCGCTAACATACCTGGCAAATATAATCACTCTAACCAGAGGAGCCATAACCGTTGATGTCGATAAAACTAACGGTTTTTTATATTTACATTGCATAGACGCTGACAAGAAAAAAGAAACCGTAAAGTCAGCAGTAAATAAATTTGAAAATATTATTAAAAAAATATTTGAATAATATGAACCCAGCCCTTCCAAAACAGGATATGTATATTTACAAGAATTTGGGAAGGTTGGGGAAAAAAATAGTTATTAAAAAAGGAAGGGCTGGGTGAAAACCACACGTTACTTTATCGGCGCTTTATTATTACTGGCAACCCTGGGCATACTTTTGTTTTATCCTTTACAAATTCTGATTTATCCTAATTTACCGCTTTTGGGTATTCTAAAAAGAGGTATGGGGATTATTCTCCTGTCCGCGTTCTTATGTCTTTATCGCGTTTTGCGGGGGCCAAATGCCGCAGATAGGATTGTTGGCATGGACATGCTGGGGATATTAATTGTAGGGATATGCGCCATTTTGAGCATAACCACAAAAAGAAGCTGGTATATGGATATCGGCATTGCCTGGGCATTGCAAAGTTTTATTTCCACTATTGCTTTTACAAAGTTTTTGGAGGGCAAAGATTTCGATGAATAACATAGCAGGTATATTCTTTATAAGTGCCGGCCTCGCATTTGATTTAATCGGCTGCCTCGGTTTAATCAGGTTTCCTGACGTATATAACCGGCTGCAGGCCTCAACAAAATGCGTAACTTTTGGCACCTGTAATATATTATTTGGAGCATTTTTACTTTTAGGGTTTAACACCGCAGGCATAAAATGCTTACTGGCACTCGTTTTTTTACTTTTTACCTCGCCGACTTCTTCTCACGCTTTAGCGCGCGCAGCACACAAGGCAGGAGAAAAGCTAGGAGAAGGAAGCATTTGCGACGAATATAAATGAAAAAATTACAGTGATTAGAAGAATGATTATGGGGATTCGGTAATCACTGTAATCATCCTATAATCACCGTAATCATTCCGAACGAAGTGAGGAATAAAATGAAATATCCAAAATTAAGAGAAATAAAAGGCGCGTTAACTTCTTTATTTTCCAGGGCTTATACGACAAAATTTCCCAAAAAGCCCCATGTTCCCTTTAAAACTTTTCGCGGAAGGCCCTATTACTACGAAGATAAATGCATCGGCTGCACCGCCTGCGTTAATGTTTGCCCGGCAAGCGCTTTAAGTTTTAAAGATATTATCGAAAAAGACCATGCAAAACGGGTTTTAACCATCAATTGGGATGTATGTATCGCTTGCGGACAATGCGAATTAAATTGCGTAAGCGAAGAGGGGATAATGCTTTCTAACGAATTTGATATCTCAACAACAGAAAGCAGAAAAGCTTTAACTCAAACCATCGAGAAAGAGATGGTTTTCTGTGAATCTTGCCAAACTCCTTTTGCCTGTAAAGACCATTTAGAATGGACAGTCAGAAAACTCGGGGCCCTGTACCCCCCGAACACAACGCTTCTGACTTTTATGCAAACAAGGCTTTTTGGCAAACGTTTTTCTGCCGCAAGCAACTCACCCAAACGTGTCTCGAGATTTGCCGTTCTTTGCCCTGACTGCCGAAGAGATGCAGTTTTTACCTCCTAAAGGCCATACCCAATAATGGAGCAAAAAAAAAGATGAGATGTTTTGCGTTTGACCTCGGCCGGGTCCTTTTTGACTTTAATTACGAAATTGCCCTGAATAAATTAAAAAATAAAATCAACTGCTCAAGCAAAGAGGTTGTAGCTGAGCTACTCTCCAATAACTTTGCTGATGATTTTGAAAAGGGGCTTATTTCAAGCAAAGATTTTTATGCTAAATTTAAAACTAAGTTTGACGCTCAAATCACCTATGAAGAATTTGTAGAAATTTGGTGCGATATTTTCTCTCCGAACGTCGAAATGATAGCTCTTGCTCATGCTTTAAGTTTAATATATCCAATTTATCTGATTTCAAATATTAATGAATTACATTTTGAGTATCTATTTAAAAAATACCCGGACGCATTTATGTTTTTCGATAAGCTGATTCTGTCTTTTGAGGTAAAATCGCTAAAGCCGGAAAAGGCCATTTATGAAGAGCTGAGAAAGCAAAGCAACCGTAAATACGAAGATATAATCTACATTGACGATCGCCACGACTTAATACACGAGGCAAAAAAATTTAACTTATCTGCCATACACTTTAGCACATTTGATAATTTAATTACCGAGCTAAACTCATTAAATATATGCCTGCCGGATAAAAAAGAGTTCGAAGCCTTAAAATACCTTAAAGATAAAATTAAAAACCGTAAAAATACCCTGCTGGTTGGCATAGGCAACACCTTAAAGTCGGACGATGGAGCAGGTGTCCGTATAATACAAAAAATAAAAGAAGATACCGGCTTAAATACCCTCGATGCCGGTACAGTACTAGAAAGCTATCTCTCTAAAATATCAAATTCCGGAAGCGATTTTGTTATTTTTATCGACGCAGCCGCACTTAACGAGGAAGAAACCTTCGGCTGCTACGAAACTAAAGATGCTCAAGGTATCTCCATGTTTTTTACCCATGACACATCGCTCAAACTCATAACGCAATACTTGCAAAACCAAAAGTCATTTGATATACTGATTCTTGCAATTGGCGCACGCAATTTCACATTCGGAGAAACGCTAAGCGAAGGGACTAAACGCGCGGAAATATTAATCAGCAGCTTTTTTACAAAGACGTTCCCCGCAAAAAATTTAGGCAAAGATTAAGTGATCAGATGAATGCTTCTATCGATTCGAACTAAAATCTCTGTAATCACTACCGAAGGCAGAAAAAAATGAATTTTCAAAAAATACCCAAACCGAACATATTTTTTTTAAAAAAAATAATCCATCTTATCGTTTTTGCATTATTTTTAAATACCTTGACTGCCTGCATTCCAATGTTGATTGTTGGAACCGGCGCTGTTGCCGGATATTCATTAAGCAGCGATTCCGCAATCGGTGAGATAAAATGCGACTACCGCAGCCTTTGGGATATTACCGTTGATAAGCTGGAAAGCATGCAGGCAGAAATATCTATTTCCAATGAATCAAAGGGGCTTATTAAAGCAAAAATTTCAGGTTATGCTGTTACGGTAAAAATCGACGCATTAAGCCAGAAAACACAGAAGCTAAAGATTTCCGCGCGTAAACACCTTCTTCCAAAGCCTCAATTTGCACAAAAAATATTCGTGAAAATAGTAGAAGATTTAAAGTAATGAAAAAAATCTTACCTTTTTTAATTCTGCTTGCCGCCTGCGGCCAAAATTACGATTATTCCCACATTAAAGTTGTTCGAGTAATTGACGGGGATACCGTTAAGCTTGAAAATGGAGAATCCTTGCGCTACATCGGCCTGGATACGCCGGAAACACGGATAAAAAAAGGCAGCCGCTTTATATACGCCCCGCAACCATTCGCCATTGAAGCAAAAAAACTAAACCAAAAATTAGTAGAGGATAAGTATGTCCGTATCGAATTTGATGTCGAAAAGAAAGATGTATACGGCAGGCTTCTTGGCTACTGTTTCGTAGGAAATACTTTCATAAATGCAAAACTCATCGAAGAAGGCTTTGCCGTAACCTTTACGATACCTCCCAACGTAAAATATGTAGATACTTTTATTGCGCTGCAACGCGCCGCGCGAAAGG
>JBAZGZ010000108.1:0-6423 GCA_041652615.1 Candidatus Omnitrophota bacterium
TTTCATATGATTCCTTACAATGATTGCATAGTTTTCTTATCAATCTTTGCGCAACGATCAAACGCAGAGAACTTGCGACTAAATAAGCAGGTATCCCTATATCTATAAGACGGGTTATCGTTGATGGTGCGTCATTAGTATGAAGAGTTGAAAGCACGAGATGGCCGGTAAGAGCTGAACGTATACAGATTTCTCCCGTTTCTAAATCACGAACCTCTCCTACAAGGATTATATCCGGGTCTTGTCTTAAAAAACATCTTAAGCTATTTGCAAATGTAAGACCTATCTCCGGTTTTACCTGAACCTGGTTTATCCCTTCAAGCCTGTATTCAACAGGGTCTTCAACGGTAAGAATATTCAGGGTCGGAGAATTCAATTCACTAAGAGCGGCGTAAAGCGTTGTAGATTTTCCGCTTCCGGTAGGGCCCGTTAACAAAATAAGCCCATAAGAAGAAGAAATTCCCTTTCTTATTTTTTCTAATTCCTGAGGCAAAAAGCCAAGCTTTGCTAAATCAAGCGGAACGCGGCTTTTGTCCAAAATTCTTAGAACTATTTTTTCACCATAAATAGTAGGAAGCGTAGATACTCGTAAATCAATAAGCTTCTCGGCAATTTTTACCATAAATCCGCCGTCCTGAGGAAGCCTTTTCTCAGCGATATCCATCTTTGAAAGTATTTTTACTCGTGAGATAATAGGTAAATATAGCGACGCTGAGGGAGATGGCATTTCATATAAAACTCCGTCAATCCTATATCGTAGACTTAGTTTATCATATCTTGGTTCTATATGGATATCTGAAGCACCGTCTTCAATCGCCTGCCTGACTATTAAATCTACCAGCTTGACTACCGGAGCTTCCTCGGCCTGGGCAATAATCTTATCAAGGCTCAAGTCAGTCTCTTCAGCGAATAACTCTTTTATTCCTCCGGCTGTACCTTCATCTTCACCTATATCCATAGCCTGGCGAAAAACACGTTCTTTGCCGTAAAAATTTTCAATCGCTTTTAGAATATCTGACCGCGTTGATATTACGATGTTTATTTCGCAGCCGGTAAATTTTTTAAGATTATCGATAAGGATTAAATCCAAGGGGTCAAACATTACAACGGTAAGAGAATTTAAGCTGCGCGAAAGCGGTAAAACAAGATTTCTTGTTCCAAAATCATAAGGAACCAATTCTTCTAAATTTTGATCCGGGGCGGGTTTTAGTTTCCCTGATGCTAAAGAAATATAGGGTATAGACAACTGCTTGCTCAAAGCAATGACTATCTGTTCTTCGCTTACATATCCGAGGCGCAGAAGCACCTCTCCAAGTTTTCCACTTTCTTTTTGCTGCAAAAGAACAGATTCGCTGAGCTGCTCTTTAGTAATTACACCCTCAGAGACCAAGATGTCGCCTAATCTTTTATATCTTGCCATTATAGTATAGTAGTAAAATCAGGAAATTACGAAGATAGGAAATGCCTGCCTACCGGCAAGCAGGAAAGATAAAAAATAGAAAATATCGCTCTTCTGTTTTTACCCTTCGATTTTCTAATTTCCTATCTCTATGTCCTGCTATCTCTTCTCTGGTTTCTTTATTAATAAGAGAATCTGTCCATGGCCACGCTCATGAGCTCTTTTCTTGAATTATCCTGCTCACGATACGGGATCTTAATGCTCTTGGCTAACTGTGGGGCATCATTGATTATTTTTGGTGTAAGAAAAACCAGCAGTTCTCTTTCACTGCGGTTATCATCTTTAAAACTGAACAATTTACCCAACCAAGGTATATCTCCAAGGACTGGTATTTTGCTTACAGTCTTAACGCTCTTGTTTCTTATAAGGCCACCCATTAATAACGTTTCTCCGCTATTTAACCTCAATACACTCTTTGTACCACGTTCTTCGGGATTCTTGATTGACCCCTGTACATCACCGGTCAAAGTCAACTCACTATCTGTTGCATCTCTTGTAAAAACTTCTAAAAATAATGTAATTTCCCCTGTAGCTTTATTTACCTGCGGAGTTACTCTAAGTTTTGTTCCGGTTTTAGTCCTTTCTGTGCTTGATGTTTGTACTCCTGTTTCTGTTGTTGTGGTATTGATTCCTATAGCTTCATCGGTAGTTAAATTTATTTCAGCTGTTTCATTCGAAAGCGTAAGGATTTTTGGACGCGCTAAAACTTTTGTTGAAGAGTCAGACGAAAGAGCCTGGACAACCATATTAAAGGTACCCATGTCAAATGTGCCATAGCTAAAAGTGCGGCCTGCGGTGCCGCCATATGGCTGCATAGGAAAAGCTACTTGCTTGTTTGGCCCATTATAAACTGCACTAAAATTGTTACCAAAAGTGCTGTCTCCATATTTAAATCCTATCTGATCGATAAGCCCCTTAGTTACATCAAGCATTTCAACCTCAATCAATACTTTTGGAGAAGGAACATCAAGCTGGCTCATTACCGAATCGATCACTTCAAATTGTGAAGGCACATCAATAACTATAAGTGAATTTGTTATCGGATCTTCACTGATTTTACCAAATTCCGTTAATACTTTTTGAATCGCATATTTTATTCCTACATCCGTCACTGTTGTACCAGAAGTGGAGGTTGAAGAACTGGAGGTTGAAGAGCTGGAGGTTGAAGAACCGGAGGTTAAAGAATCACCCATACTGTCTGTTTGCATTATATCAGTGATCTCTGTTTGCATACGTGCAGATTGTATTCTAACGTATTGTAAATGATAAACCTTTGTTTTAAGTTCTATCGTAGGCTTTCCCATTTCTTTTACTACAAACATATTAGCGTCCGGATAATATTCATAAGTCAAGTTATTGGCCTTAAAAATTATATCCATTGCTTCTTTCAAAGGAACCTTTTCCAGATATAAGGTAAGGGTTCTTTCTTTTACTGCTTCGGTTGACACAAAATTAAGCCCTGTCTGCTGGCTAAGCATCTTAAGAGTATCTATCAGCTTAGCCCCCTCTAAATCGAGAGAAATAAGCTTCTGCGTTCCACCGAGAAGATAGTCCCCATAGATATTGTCCTGAGAAAAACTCACACTAAGAGGTATAAGAAGAAGTGCTAAAATCATTAGAATAATTTTTTTCATTTTTCCTCCTTTTTTGAAAAACGATTACACAAACTAGAATAATGATTACATTATTTTTTGCCCGTGACTTTCATTTCGTACAGTATTCCCTCATAAAAAATAAATACTCTATTTTTTTCGATTTTATAAATCTTTGCATTTATGCTCTTTAACGTATCCCCCACCTTATAAACATCTCCATCGATTATAGCCTGTGGCATATCGCTATCCCATAATGCCCCTTCAATGCTTACTTCGGGCGGTTGAGGGGTCTTAACCAGTTCTTCAACTCTCCTCTGTTCTTCTTTCACAGGGAGCAAAGAATCAAAAGGATCAGTTTTATTTTGCGCAAAGGAATAACTTCCCAGCGCATTTAAAAAAATAAAGAAAATTAATATGTTTTTAATCGGCATATTTATTCAAGAATATAAGTTCTCAATGACATTTCGACTGACCGTCTATTTTTACCTTCATTTCTTATACGTAAAGTCTCAACTGTTATCTTCTTTTCTTCCAAAGCTTTCATGAAACTGGTTATGCTTGCGTAAGAATCCGCGGAAGCCCTTAGGTTCAAAGACGAATCAATATAAAAATCTTCCTGTCTGCGCGAAGGGCTTAAATAAGAAACATTGATGTTGTACTTTCTTGATTGCTGGTCAACGAATGTCTTAAAAAGTGAAGGATCTTTACTAAAAAACGCATCCGCTAACTTCTCATAATAAAGAGTTGCTATATTCCACCTCTCTATCAATAGTTTACCTTTTTCTAAATCGCTCATTTTAGTTTTCAAATCATTGATCGTAGAAAAATATTTGGAAACTACATTTTTGGTCACAAATATAAAAACGATAATTATTGCAAGCGAAATAACTATATTTTTATAACGTAGAATATTTTTCACCTTTAAAAGCCTCCGTCTCTGATAATCATTTTATATATTAATTCAATCTAAGTAAAAAATAAGTAACTGAGTATTCCCCCAGGCTCCTTCTCTCCAAAGAAACTATCCCTACATTAGAAAAGTTTGCCTTCATGATATCGTCATTTTTGATATTACTGACAAATTCATCTATTGATGCGCTTTCGTCAGATGCGTTCCCAAGGAAAACATACCCCACCAAGGAAAGCGAATAGTTCTTATCGCGATAATCCAGGTCTACGCTTTCAAACCATAGACCATTGGGCCGCAATGTTGCCAATCTGTCAAGCGACAAAGAAACCGGAGACACATTGCTCAAGTTTTTCAATCTAGCCAATCGATCTTCTTTTTTCTGCAGCATCTCTTCTATATTGCTCCAGGCTAATCCTTTTAAAGAAACAGGCCTCTCTATGGCTTTATCTGCCTGCTCAAGTTTATATTCTAAAACAGAAATTTCGTTGCCAAAGAATACCGATATCGCCACCATAACTGCCAAACCGACACCAGCCAAAGCCGCGAATAGCCACCACCTTAAAGGTTCATCACCGGAAACTAGCGGCTCTTCTACATATTCTTCGGTTTTCTTAAGTAGGGGCCTGAATTTATATGGCGATTCCACATTAGCAGCTCCATATGCCTTAAGCGTTTCGGATTCAATATTAGGCATACTAACTACATCATATGGCGAAATAGTATCTATATTTATTTGAAGCTCTTCCTGTAATGCCGAAGCCATACTACCCTCATTGCTGCTTGATATAGCAATAAATTTTTCGAGTTCATAATACCTGAATTCTCTCTTGAAATATTGAAAAGCAAAGCGGACAGATTCTACAAATTTATCGATATCGAAAGAGTCTCCTTTTTTGGGTATCGCGAGGTACTGGTTAAAAACAGGGAGATTCTGATAGAAAAAAGTAAGATATACTTCGCTCGGGGATATATCAAGTATTGCAAAATTCTTTGTTTGCGAAAATTTCTTCGCGGTTTGTAATGTCTTTATAAGGGAAAGTGACGACGGTTCTATCACAAGCGGGTTTAAATTAAGATGGGCGAACATTTCCTGGACTTTGTATATATTATTTTCTTTTATTCCGACAAAAGAGATATTCAGCTTCTTTTCTTTTGGATAGGCAATATAGCTATAATCCCACATTAATTCGCTTATTTTAAACGGGATGTACTTTTCGATTTCATACACGAGAGATGGGCCGATGTTTTTCTTATTCATCATAGGCATTTCTAACGACCTGAAGATAAAATCCTTATCTGCCAAAGATACGTAGATATCCTTTTCCTCTGACCCTATTTCTCTTAAAATTTTATTTATCAATGCCTGCCATCTGATCTCTTCGCTGAGATTCTCTACTCTGGCTTCTTCTTCTACCGAAGCTAAATCATACTTTGAAACAGCAAGTATCTTTTTACCTTCGACTGCTACTGCGCCGACCGAATTTAAACCTAAATAAATACCAACTCTTTTTTTAGCCATATTTTATTTCATTGAATTTTTAAGCCATTCATCTATATACTGCCTGTCAAACCGCCAAACCTTGCCAATCTTTAAACCTGAAATCTTTTTCTGGTGAAGCCAGTTGTAAATCGTCTGCTTCTGTAGACCAAGATAGTCCGAGAGATCGTTGATCGTCATTAACCTGGGAATTCTTTTTTTTCTAGTTTTAATCATATGTTATAAATTGTTGGTAATACTATTTAATTATTTATGTATTCACCTGTCAAGCATCTTTTATTATAATTTTGTATAATTTACTATATATTGTATATAATACCATATACTACTATATATTGTGCTTTAAAAACCCCATTGATTTTATTGAGTTTTTTAAGGTCATAAAATTAGAGCCTTATATATATTATATACCTATATAACATAAACCAACCCTTCAAATTATCCGAAATTCCTAATATTTGAATAAAAACCTGACAAAAAAGAAGTATTTTATTGATTACGAAAGTATGCTTAGCGGTTTAGAAAATCATGGGCCATGTAAGAAGACCGGACGTAAGGTGCGCTTTTTACCTTTAGAAACCCTAAAGCGTATGCTTTCTCTTCTAAATAAGCAAATTTTTCAAGATTAACATATTCCTTAACCGGATAATGCTTTGCGGAAGGTGCCAAATATTGCCCCAGAGTTAAAAAATCACAATTTACACCCCTTAAATCTCGCAGCACGCCGATAACTTCTTTCTCTGTTTCGCCCAAACCAAGCATCAGCCCAGACTTAGTAAAAACTTTTTTGTTCATCTCTTTGACCAGCCGTAGAACTTCTAACGAACAAAAATAGTTCGCACCATTTCTTACTGCCCCATACAATGAAGGAACAGTTTCCAGATTATGACTTATAATATCTACTGAGGCCGCGCAAACTTTTCCCAAAGCATCTTTGCTGCCTAAAAAATCCGGTATTAGG
>JBAZGZ010000109.1:0-6410 GCA_041652615.1 Candidatus Omnitrophota bacterium
GAAGACAGGTGGCTCGCATTGCGCTTGAAAGGCTGGTTCAGGATGGAAGAATCCACCCGGCGAGGATTGAAGAGATTGTTGAAAAAACAAAAGAGGATTTTGAAAAGCAATTAATAGAAGAAGGTAAGTCCTGCGCGTTTGAAATCGGCGTACACAACTTACATCCGGAAATAATAAAGCTTCTCGGTAAATTGAAATATAGAACAAGTTTTGGCCAAAATGCCCTGCAACATTCAAAAGAAGTTGCTTTTATCATGGGTATACTTGCTTCTGAGCTTGAGCTTGACCCTAAACTTGCAAAAAGAGCAGGCCTTCTCCACGATATAGGAAAAGCCATTGATCATCAAGTCGAAGGTACGCACGCGCAGATAGGAGCGGAGCTTTTAAAGAAATATGGAGAAAATGATATTGTTATTAACGCCGCTGAAGCGCATCATGAAGAAAAAGAATTCACTTCTCTTTATTCGCTTCTCGCGCTTGTCGCAGACGCTATTTCCGCGTCCCGTCCGGGCGCCAGGCGAGAAACCCTTGAGAGCTACATTAAGAGGCTAAAAGAGCTTGAGGGTATCGCTAATTCTTTCCAGGGAGTTGAAAAGAGCTACGCTATACAGGCAGGCAGAGAAATAAGGGTAGTTATTCAACCGACTAAAGTAAAAGATGAAGAAGTCGCCCTGCTGGCTCATGAGATAAAGAAAAAAATAGAAGCAGAGATGGATTATCCCGGCAACATTAAGATAACCGCGATAAGAGAGACCAGGGCGGTTGATTACGCGAAGTAACGCAAATACTCGCGAATTTATACCTAGATAGTATTGCTAAGGTATAAACGCTAATACATGCGAATGAAAAAGCCCGCAGTTTTATTCCAATTCGCGTTAGATTCGCGAGAATTAGCGTTGAATAATTTAATTGAGGAATTTTTAAAGAAGGTATAGAATAGCGCCAATGAACCCCGCCCTTCCAAAACAGAGTAAGTTTATCTGTAAAAACATGGAAAGGTTAGGGTGAGGCAAAGATTTACTAAAAAAGTGTTTTAAAAAAGGAAGGGCGGGGTGAAAATACTATTTATCGGAGATATCGTTGGTAAGCCTGCGAGGACTTATCTTAAAGAATTCTTGCCGGATTTAAAAAAGAGCTTGAGCCTTGATTATGTAATTGCCAACGGAGAAAACGCGGCCGGTGGATCAAGCATAACTCAATCTACGGCAAATGATCTTTTTAACGCTCATATTGATATAATCACAACCGGAGACCACATATTCAAAAAGCAGGAATCAAAAGAGGTTCTTGACGAGTTTGACGTTATAAGGCCGCTTAACTACGGAGAGCTTGCCGCAGGAAGGGGCTATTTAATAAAAGAATCAGCAGGCAAAAAAATAGGCGTAGTCAATCTTTTAGGAAGAGTGTTTATGCAGCCCGTTGATTGCCCTTTTAAAGCGATAAAAAGCATCATTGAAGATTTACGAAGCAAGGTTAAAGTAATTATTGTTGATATGCATGCTGAGGCAACCAGCGAAAAACTTGCTATGGGTTTTTTTCTTGCCGGAAAAGTAACAGCAGTCCTTGGTACGCATACGCACGTTCCGACAGCTGACGAAAGAATAATTGATAATTTTACAGCCTATCTTACAGACGTGGGCATGACCGGAAGTTGGGATTCGATTTTAGGAAGAGAGAAACATCAGATAATCGAGCGGTTTGTTACAAATATGCCGGTACGTTTTAATCTTGCCGAAGGCGACGTACGTATTCAGGGCGTGATAATTGAAGCTGATGAGGCAACCGGTAAAGCTATTTCGATAAAAAGAGTCGAATATAAACAGGATGTAGAGCGCAAATGATCACAGATGAGGAGAAGACACAGATAATCACAGATATTTTTATCTGCGATCATCTGCTTTGCATCTGTGCTAATCTGCGTAACCGAACGAAGTGAGGTGAAAATGATAGACTATCGTGGTATTGAAAAAAGAAGGTTTATCCGCGCTCAATTTCCTTGTGTTATAAAAATTTATACTTTACATGAGCACATAATAACCACTCATACTGAAAATATCTCTGCCGGCGGCGTGCGTGTAATTATTGAGGAAAAACTTGAAATTGGCTCAACCGTAGGTTTGCAGATTCAAATAAGAGACCACACAGTATCCTGCAAAGGAAGGGTTGTCTGGGTTGTGGATAAAAAAAGCCCCTATAAACAGGGTGTTGGCTATCAGGATACCGGTATAGAATTTTACGAAATAAAAGGCGCTGATATCGGGGTTATAAACTACGCGATAGAAGAAATTGTAAAAAACACAAATATCCACGAATGAAAAACGAATTACCACGAATAAAAAAAGAACAAAAATGATATTAGAGAAAATAAATTCACCAAAAGATTTAAAAAATTTAAGCATAACCGAGCTGGAAACCCTTGCTTGTGAGATACGTGCTTTAATTATACAGGTTGTATCTTTAAAGGGCGGGCATCTTGCTTCAAGCCTTGGCGCGGTTGAGATAAGTATGGCCCTGCATTATTTGCTTAATGCTCCGCAGGATACGCTTATTTTTGATGTCGGACATCAGGTTTACGCGCATAAAATATTAACCGGCAGGCGCGATTCTTTTGTGCGTTTAAGAGAGTATAAAGGAATAAGCGGTTTTCCAAATTTCGAAGAATCCGCATTTGATACCTATATTTCAGGCCACGCGTCAGCTTCTATTTCCTGGGCGCAAGGGATATCCGAAGCAAAAAAACTAAAAAATAATAAGTCAAAAACAGTAGCAATCATCGGTGACGGAGCTTTAACCGGAGGAATGGCTTTTGAAGCCTTAAATTCCTGCGGCCACGCGCAAAGCGACGTGTTGGTGATTTTGAATCATAACGAAATGAGCATTTCCCCGTCTGTCGGAGCGCTCAGTAATTATCTTGTAAAAATTATTTCAACCCCGGTTTATAACCGGATAAAAAAGGAGCTTGAATCATTTCTAGAGCATTTTTCCTTGATGAAGAACCTTGCCTTTAGAGCGAAAAAGTTCGAAGAAGCGGTGAAGGGTTTAATTGTGCCCGGAATATTTTTTGAAGAGTTAGGTTTCAGATATTTTGGCCCGATTGACGGTCACGATTTCAATAAATTAATACCAACATTGAAAAATGTCTTATCTCTTAAAGGACCAAGGATTTTGCATATACTTACCAAAAAAGGAAAAGGATATAAACCTTCGGAAAATAACCCTGAAGATTTTCATAGTTCATCGAGCTTTGATATCGATACTGGTGTGGCTTTAAAAGAACCGAAAGATGGTTTCGGTGAAGTTTTCGCGAAAAAACTTATCGCGCTTTCAGAAAAAGACGAAAGAATAATCGCGGTAACCGCGGCGATGCCTAAAGGAACAGGCCTTCATCTTTTTAAGGAAAAGTTTCCCACGAGATTTTATGATGTTGGTATAGCCGAAGGCCACGCTGTTGGTTTTGCCAGCGGCTTGAGCAAAGGCGGAATGAAGCCGGTCGTTGCAATTTACTCTACATTTTTACAGAGAGCGTTTGATCAGATAATTCATGATGTTGCTTTACAAAAATTAAGCGTCTTATTCGCTATTGATCGTGCCGGCGCGGTAGGAGAGGATGGTCCTACGCACCACGGCGTTTTTGACATCGGGTATTTAAGGATGGTGCCTAATATGGTTTGTATGGCGCCCAAAGATAAAGAAGAGCTTGAGGATATGCTTGAATTTGCAGTTGGGTTAAATAATCCGACCGGAATTCGTTATCCAAAAGGAGAAGCTTATTCACTGGGTTTTCGTGAGAAAGTGTCTTTAGGAAAATCTCAGGTAATTACCGAAGGTAAAGATGTCTGCGTTATCGCTCTTGGTTCGATGGTAAAAGAAGCGATGGCGTGCGCCTCTTTACTTAAAGAAGATGGTGTTAGCATATTTTTGGCAAACGCGCGTTTCATAAAACCGCTCGACGAGGAGTTATTAAAATATATCGGCAGAAATTTCAAATTAATTATTACCATTGAGGAAGGAAATCTATCCTGCGGTTTTGGAAGCGCGGTAATGGAATTGTATGAGAAAGAAGAAATTTTAGAAAAAATAAAATTCATCCGCGCAGGCTTCCCGGATGAATTTATAACCTTTGCCTCAAGAGCGGAATTGTTTAAGCTGTATGGTTTAGATGCCGAGAGCCTCGCAAGCCGTATAAAACATGCGCTTAAAGAAGAAATTCTATTAAAGAAATGACAAGCTCGTTTAAAGTTTCTATAAATAAAGATAAATGCAAAGGGTGCCAGCTTTGCGTATATTTTTGCCCGGCCAAACACCTTAAAACATCCTCCGATTTAAATAAACGAGGCGTAAAATATGTCACCAAAAAAGAAGCATCCAGATGCAGCGGCTGTGGATTCTGTTTTTTAGTCTGCCCTGATTGCTGTATAGAGATTTATACAGAAGATAAAGTTCAGACGACAGATGACAGATGACAGATGACAGATGACAGAAAACAGAGGACAGAATATATCTGTTGTCTGACTTCTGATCTCTGAACGAAGCGTGAATATATGAAAGCAAAAAAAGTAACAAAAACGCTAATGAGCGGAAATGAAGCAATGGCCCAAGCCGCCATAAAAGCCGGCTGCTTTTTTTATGCCGGCTATCCCATAACCCCGCAGAATGAAATTCCGTCTTATATGGCAAAGAGAATGCACGAGCTTGGCCGCGTATTTGTTCAGGCAGAAAGTGAATTGTCAGCGATAAATATGGTCTTTGGCGCATCAGCCACAGGCGTGCGCGCTCTTACAAGTTCTTCAAGCCCTGGGATATCGCTGAAACAGGAAGGCATCTCTTATATCGCCGGCGCCGAGCTACCCGCGGTCATAATTAATGTTATGCGCGGAGGCCCTGGTTTAGGAAATATTGGTTCAAGCCAAAGCGATTATTTTCAGTCTACCCGGGGAGGCGGCCATGGTGATTATTTTACGCCGGTACTGGCACCATTTTCCCCTGAAGAAGCAGCCAAATTGGTTTTGCTCGGGTTTGATATGGCAGATTTTTACCGGACACCGGTTTTGATTTTAGCTGATGCTATTGTCGGGCAGATGATGGAGGGTGTAGATTTTCCTTCAAAAAGCGAATTTAAGAAAAAACTTCCGCCGAAAAATTGGGCGCTTACAGGCGCTTTCGGCCGGCCGGCAAATATAGCAAAGTCTTTTTTCCTTAAAGAAGGAGCACTCGAACAACATAATGAAAGGCTTAAGGAAAAATGGGAAAAAATAAAACAGAATGAACAAAGAAGTTCTATATATAAAACCGAAGACGCAAAATATCTGATTGTAGCCTATGGTTCAGAGGCAAGAATTGCCCAGGAGGCAGTGGATATACTGCGCGCCAAAAAAATAAAAACTGGGTTATTCAGGCCGATTACTCTCTGGCCTTATCCGGAAAAAAATCTAAAAAATGTTTCTAAAAATATAAAAAAAGTATTTGTCGTTGAACAGTCGCTGGGTCAGATGGTTGAAGACGTACATTTAAGTATTCCTAAAAAGGAAGTTCATTTTTTTGGTAAAACCGGCGGAGGAATTCCCCTTGCAAAAGAAATCGTAAGATTTGTCGAAAAACATTTATAGCGTTTAGCGTTTAGCGGATAGCGGATAGGAATAGTTTTTCTAAACGCGCTACGCTAAACGCTCTACGCTAATGATAAATGCTATGAATAAAAAATTTACAAAGCCATTAGCGTTAAAAAATGTAGACACTCATTATTGCCCTGGCTGCGGCCATGGAATTTTACACCGGCTGATTGCGGAAGTTATCGATGAGTTAAACATTAAAGAAAAAGTAATCGGCGTTGCTCCTGTTGGCTGCGCGGTTGTTGCTTACGATTATTGGGATTTTGATGTTTCCGAAGCCGCTCATGGAAGAGCTTTGGCAGTTGCCACAGGTATAAAAAGATGCCGGCCGCAAAATTTAGTTTTTACCTATCAAGGCGACGGAGATTTAGTTTCAATAGGTATGGCAGAAACAATGCACACGGCAAATCGCGGAGAAAATGTTACCTGTATTTTTATAAATAATGCCTGTTATGGAATGACCGGAGGCCAAATGGCGCCTACCACATTAGTAGGCCAGCCGACTGCGACAACTCCCTGGGGAAGGAACCCAAAATATGGAGAAGGATGGCCGATTAAATTTAGCGAAATTCTCGCCGCTCTTTCCGGTGTTACTTTCGTGGTTCGTTCGTCTGTTTCCAGCCCCCGGCAAATCATGAAAACACGCGAGTTTATAAAAAAAGCTTTCTTTAATCAAATAGAGAATAAAGGATTTTCCATTGTTGAGGTTTTGAGTCCCTGTCCCACTGTTTGGCAAAAAAGCCCGCTTGGTGCGATGAAGTGGATAGACGAGGAGATGGTTAAGACGTTCCCCTTAGGGGT
>JBAZGZ010000110.1:0-6309 GCA_041652615.1 Candidatus Omnitrophota bacterium
CGGTATCGCCGCAGTTAATGTCATCTATGCCGGCGAGAACCTTGGCATTAACGAATCAGTAATCAACGCCGCTGAATTCAGTTCAAGCTTTGGTATTGCCGCAAACGTGCTTATAGCAGCTAACGGCTCAATGTTCGTTAACGACTCAAGTGTCAATGCCTACGCAGAAACCGGCCTGGCCGCAAACGTGCTCTATGCCGGAAACAACATGGCAATTACTGATTCAAGCGTTACTTCAAGCGCAAGCTTACTTGCCGCCTCGGTCTTAATTGCCTCAAATGACATGACGATAAATAACAGCACAGTCAGCGCTCAAGCAGATACAATCGCGGCAACAGTTTTATTCGCCGGAAACAACATGACAATCGCTGATTCAAGTGTTACCTCAAACGCCACAACAGGCCTTGCAGTAACCGCATTAATCGCTTTAAACGATATGACGATAGACGGCAGCAATGTCAGCGCTATTGCAGGCTTAATCGCCGCTACAGTGCTCTATGCCGGTAATGATATGGCAATTGCTGATTCAAGTGTTACTTCAAGCGCTGACCTGCTTGCGGTATCAGTCTTAATTGCCTCAAACGACATGACGATAAATAACAGCACAGTCAGCGCTCAAGCTCAAGATGGCTTAGCGCTTAATCTTCTTATAGGAGATGATGTTACAGTTAGCGATTCAACCATTACTGCCCAGGCCTTAAATGGACACATAGCAATTAATGGTATTATCGGCAACGCCGTTGCGATTAATGATTCTAATGTTTCTGCTTATGCCGGAAATAGTATTGCAGTTAATGCGATAGTAGGAAATGACGTTTCAATTAGTAATAGCAATATTTATGCGACAGCTAACAGCGGTTTGGCGGCAAATTTAGTGATAGGCTTAAACAATGTAACGGTTAATAATTCAGATATACAAGCAGAAATTTTGACTGATGGAATCGCCGCTAATGTTCTTTATGCCGGAAATAATCTCAGTATTGTCAATGGCAGTAACATACTTGCGAATGCTGTCGATGGTTTCGCAGTTAACGCTCTTATTGCCGGCGAAGATATTGATATTCGAAATAGCACAGTTGGTTCTTATGTGGAAAACGACGGCATAGCTGTTATCGGTATAGTAAGCTTAAACGGTGCAGTTACTATCGCAGATAGCTTGATCGATTCAGAAGTTGGCGGCGATGGATATGCTTTTGATGTGATTTCCTCTAAGGGTAACATCGCTTTATCGAACAGTACAATCAGTGCTTTGGTAGATGGAACAGGCAATTCAGCGGTTATTTTACTTGCCTGGAACGGTTCTATCCTTGCAGATTCAACTTCATTGGTTCGTTCAGAGTATGGTTATTTCTTTGCTCAATATGATATAGGAACTGCAGCCTCACCAATTAATACCGATTTAGATTATGTAGCAGGATATTCTTGGGATAGAGGAAGTATTTATATTAATGAAGCCAATGATATCCAGCTTGGTTTCTTGCTACCTATCTTCGGTCATACTTTAGGATTTTCTCTCGCAGCCAATAATGGCGTAATTCACGTTGTCAGCGGCGGCGATATGGTTGTAAATTCAGTTGTATCTGCGCGCGGCGGCGTGTATCTTGAAAGCACAAATGGTTCTATATTTGCCGGGCAAGGATGGTGGCCGCAAGTTTCAGGGCCCCAGGTAACACTGCTCTATGGCTCCACACTTTATATGGATCTTACCGGAACAGAATGGCAGACAGTCGGAGGAGTTGACTATTTTACCCCGATTGTGATTGACCCTACGCTAAACGGTCCGAATGTTATTGCCGGCGGGTTTTCTTACTTTTCTACACCAAAAGGAACAATTGGCGTCGGTACTGTCGGACAAGATCTTACGGATCCGTTAGTTATTCCTGACAATAATCCATTAAGAGTAAACATACAAGCATTTAATAGTTTAAATTCCGCGGTTCCTGCCGGTTTTATTCCCGCAGCAGGATTAGCAGGATTAACGCTAAATATTGGCGGAAGTTCCGCGTATACGATTAATACCGGCGATGGCAATGGCCCAATCGGCATAAGTGGAAATATTGAAGGCATTGTGCGTCCGGGAGTTGTAGCGGATACAGGCGTATACCCGTCACCGGATATTGATTTCACAAGCTATCCTTCTCCTTTAAACCCCCCAGGATACGTATTCTATAACGACACAGATATTTATGGTGCTGCATTAATTGGCGAAGCAGCGTCTAATCTTGGCGCTTTGCAGATTTGGCCGCCATTTAGATTTGATAATCCGGTAGGTCTTATTCTTGCGCAATCATTAATTCGCGGGCCTGGTTACTATGAAATTATTAATCCCGCACGTATTTCAAGCTTAGATAACTTTAGGCCTGAACCAGTACCTTATTTCTATGGATATCATCCGTTGACGCCTATGGATTATACAGCGTTCGATAATATAAATCTTGATATCGGGGCTTATGACTTCATTAATGATAATCTCAATCTTAAAGATACCAATAAGCTTTATCCTTTCTACGAAGAAGATTTAAAAAAGAAAAAACCGGCGACAATATAATCCTGAAATTAAAATATAAAATATTAAGGAGACCTTAAAAGGTCTCCTTTTTTTATGGATTTTTTCTGTTTAAATACTATAATAAGGTTTATTAAGAACTAAGTTTTTTATAAGGGATTCTAGTGATTAAGAAAGATTGCGGTGATTCTAATTGAAATCACTGTAAGCTTTCCCAAATCACTGTAATCGTCTTCAAAAAGGAGGAAAAATGTATAAATCAAGATTGTTATTATTTCTGGTTACTATTTTATTAAGTATGAGTTGCGCCCCGAAAGAGAAAATTGCCATTTCTATTGACGGCATAAAAATAACAAAGGCAGAATTTGAAAGAGATTTTCAAAAATTTAATCTTTCAAAGCCTGATACGGCCGAGGCGCGAAAAGAATTCGTTGATAATATCGTAAACCGAAAGCTCATTTTAAAAGAAGCGGAAACCACAAACCTGGATAAGGATCCGGCATTCCTGGAAGATGTTCAGGATTTTTGGGAACAGTCGCTTTTAAAATTAACTGTGGATAAAAAAGCAAAACAATTGTTTATGAACATAAAGATAGACGATAAAGAGATTGGTGATTTTTATAACGCGAATAAAGATAAATTTGACAATAAACCAATTGCTGATGTTTATGGCGAAATAAGGCTTATCCTTTTTAAGAAGAAACAGCAGGATGCCGTAAATGGTTGGCTTGAATCTTTAAAGAAAAAAGCCAACGTAAAAGTTGATTATAAGCTTTTGGGCTTAGAAGAGAAGAAATGAGGAGAAACAATAGTCCCGCCTCACAAAGATGCTAAAAAATTCTCTACGATAATTTTTTAGCGTTCGGCGGGACAATTCGCACTATCATTTTTTCTGCGCGCCTTTTGCGCTTGAAAAAATGATGTGCTCATTGGAGGTTTTAAATGAATAATCAGAGAAGAAACTATTTTATCGACAAAACTTTTCAGGCTAAATTCATACTGAAATTTTGTGTTATTGTGATTGTCGCATCTTTAGCAATCGGAGGGTTGCTGCTTTTGTTAGCAAGCAATTCTACTACCGTTGCCATCGAAAACACCAAGGTTACCGTAAAGACAACCGCGGATTTTATTTTTCCGTTTTTGATTCAAACTTTGCTTGTGGTTACCGCATTTAGCGCCATTTCAGTGGTCTTTCTTACGCTTTTCGTATCACATAAGATTGCCGGTCCCTTATATAGGTTAAAAAAGGAGATAGAAAAGGTTTCAGAGGGTAACCTCGCAGCAAATTTTCAGATAAGAACCAACGATCAGTTAAAAAATCTAGCAATGTCTTTAACGACTATGTCCGGATATTTAAAAGATAAAATTACTTCGCTAAAAAAGGAAATTAATGAGTTAAATAAAGCTGTTGAAAAGTTCCCTTCAGATAATAAACAGAACATCGAAGCAGAATTAAAAATCATAGAGTCAATCATCAATAATTTTAAAGGTGTATGAGTGCTAAAAGTAAAATTGCCTTATTAGGCGTTTCCTTTCTTTTGATTTTCAATGCTATCTGTTACGCAGAGGCAGTTGAAACGAAATATTTTACAATTTCCTTTTGTTCCGGCTGCAGCGTAGCAGAATTTGCTAAAAAAATAAACGCAGAAAGTACTATCAGGTTTGAAACTTATACAGACTCAAAATCAGATATTAAATCAATAATTAAAACAGACGTCGACGCGTTGTATTTAGAGGTTGGCGATGTTTTGGATATGCATCTTAACAGCTATCATGGCAGGATAAACGTTCTTCCTGATAATATTAATGTCAGCGAGATAGCCTTTGGTAATGCGCAAATAATAGAAAACCTGTTGCCTTCTATTTATGTACCATCCCAAAATACTATTCACGTTTCGCTTAAGGACTTAAGCGTTGGTATGTTATCCCACGAAATGGCCCACGCTTTGATATCGAATTATTTTGTAGTCGCTCCGCCACCCAAAGTTCAGGAGATTCTCGCTGGCTACGTTGAGTATTCGGTAAGGAAGAGATTAGGCAGTTTGCCGAGAGGCCGATAGGAGGTTATCTTAGCTTATTGCCCCGGCTCGCCGGGTGAGTCAAAAAATTCTCTATCCCTGGAACAGGAATTTCCAGGGACCATGCGATAATTTTTTGACGCTCGCCGGGGTTAATTCGCACTATCACTTTTTCTGCGCGTTTACACGCTTGAAAAAGTGATGGGCTCATTAATGTAAGCGCTTTCTTGACATTTAACTGTTAATATGTTATATCTAAATAAATTTTAAAAATGGCTATAATTAAAGGTTTTGGCTTCATAGATATCATTCTCCTAAGCCTTTGTGTATTAATAACTTACGAAGCTATAGCAAAAGGATTTTTTTCAGAAATTCTAAAAGCTGTCGGGCTGTTCTGCGGCGCTATTTTTTCTTTTCAGCTATACCCATATCTAGCCGCGAATGTAACAGAGAAATTACCGTTTTTAGCAAAAGAATACTCGAAATTTTCAGCTTTCTGCTTGCTATTTTTTTCAATCATTTTTGTGTTCGGCATCTTGAGCAAAATATTTAATTCTTTTTTCAAGCGGGAAAAAATTTCTTCTTTGGAGAAAGTGCCGGCTATTCTCGTTGGTTTAGTAAGGATTATATTTTTATCAAGTATAATTGTTTTTCTCCTTTATCTTTTTCCCGTTAAAAATGATTTTATCGCAAGAGGACTATCTAAGGAATTTTTAAAAAATATAGCCCCAAAAGTTTACCTGGTTTCAATAAAATCATATAATAAAATCCAACCAAATTTTAAAGTAAACGAGGAGGTAGAGAAACTTTATGAAACTAAAAGCGATATATCAGGAAATAGTAAAAAAGGGAATTGAAGCGGACGTCCGCGGCAAAAAAGAAATCGACAGTTATTTTAAAGGAAAAAAAGAAGCTTATGACAAAGTAGATAAAAATAAAAAAGAATATTTTGACCTGGATTCGGTGTCTAATCCTTTTGCTGATACGCGTATACTTAACGGATCCGGAGAGGAGGATATAAAATCGGTTATTGTCGGCGTAGACGTAGATGAGGCCGAACTCTTACTTATAAATACTCTTAAAGAAAAAGGCACAAAAATAGATCTCGCTATCTCTCACCACCCAACCGGCCGCGCCTTGGCAAGCTTTTATGATGTTATGGATTTGCAGGTTACCGCTTTTAATAATGAAGGTGTGTCTTTAAGCGTATCGGAAAATTTGTTAAATGAAAGAAAAGCGGAAGTAGAACGCCGCGTGCACGCGGCAAATCATCAAAAAATAGTTGATATAGCGAAGTGGCTGAATATAAATTTTTTATGTATGCACACCCCTTGTGATAACCTTGCTTATCAGCATGTGAAGAAGTTAATGGAAAAAGAAAAACCACAAACGCTCGGCGCAATCGTTGATATTCTAGAAACAATAGCAGAATATAAGGAATCAGCAAAGAATAATAATCATGTGACAATAACTATTGGAAATAAAAATTCACGTTCCAGCCGTATACACATTGATTTTACCGGCGGGACCGAAGGCCCGGTAAATATTTACGACAAATTAGCTTCCTCCGGAATAGACACGATAATTGCCATGCATCAATCGGAAGAGCATTTTAAGAAATGCAGAGAGTGTAATATTAATGTAATTGTGGCTCCGCACATAGCATCAGACAATTTAGGCGTAAATATTATGCTTGATTATTTAGAAACTAAAGAAAAATTTAAAATATACGAATTCGCCGGTTTCCGTAGGTTTTCACATAAAACAAATAGATAGTTAGAGCAA
>JBAZGZ010000111.1:0-6270 GCA_041652615.1 Candidatus Omnitrophota bacterium
GAGTCTTGCCGCGTACTCACGGTTCAGCAGTATTTACCCGCGGGCAAACTCAAAGTTTAGCGATCATAACTTTAGGTTCAAGTTCTGATGAACAAACTATAGAAGCACTTGAAGGTAGAAAGACTAGGCGTTTTATGCTGCATTATAGCTTTCCTCCCTTTAGCGTAGGAGAAATAAAAGCCATGCGCGGCCCGTCACGCCGGGATATCGGCCACGGTGCTTTAGCGGAAAAAGCATTGCTTCCGATGTTTCCTTCTAAAGAAGAATTTCCCTATACTATTAGGGTAGTTTCCGAAATTTTGGAATCAAACGGATCATCGAGTATGGCTACAGTATGTGCGTCGTCTTTATCGTTAATGGATGCGGGTGTTCCCATAAAAGCCCCGGTTGCCGGTATTGCTCTTGGTTTAATTACCGAGGGAGAACAATATAAAGTTCTTACTGATATCGCTGGAGTAGAGGATCATTATGGTGATATGGATTTTAAAGTTGCCGGAACAAAAGAAGGTATAACTGCGATACAGCTTGATATAAAAATTACAGGCTTGACTTATAAGATGCTTGAAGAGGCACTGGCACAGGCAAAAGAAGCAAGATTGTTTATTTTAGATAAGATGGTTGCTTCACTTAGCTCTGCGCGAGAAGGCGTTTCAAAGTATGCTCCCAAGATTCAATCAGTTAAAGTAGACCCGGATAAAATAGGGAGTATTATCGGCCCGGGAGGCAAATTTATCAGAAAGCTTAGCAGTGATTATAATGTTAGTATAGATATAGATGATGAAACAGCAACGGTTTCGGTTGTCGCAGAAGACCAGGAAAATTTAAGAAGAGCCCTTCAGCAGATTGTTAATATGACCAAAGAGATAGAGCCGGGCGAAATTTATGAAGCAAAGGTGGTTCGTATTACGAATTTCGGTGCTTTTTGTGAAATTATTCCCGGTAAACAAGGCTTGGTGCATGTTTCGGAGATTTCCGAAAATTATATAAAAGATGTAAGCGAAGTTCTAAAAGAAGGAGATATCGTAAAAGTAAAAATTATTGGCATCGATAATCAAGGAAGAATTAACCTCAGTATAAAACAGGCCCAATGAAATTAGCCCCCGGCCTTTTCAAAAACAGCGCATTTGTCTACGCCTTCACTTTTATCGGTTTATCCATCGTAATATTTTTAAGCCTTTTTTCTTATGCCTCGCAGGATATCGCTTTTTTAAGCGCTACTAAATCAAGCGGCAGCCATAATATAATCGGCATATTCGGAGCGTATCTTGCTTTTGTCATAAGGTTTTTGTTCGGAAGAGCTTCATATTTTCTTCCTTTTTGCCTTTTTTGTCTTGGTCTCAGGGAGACGGGCGTTCTTCGCTTTCACGGTATCAGTAAAAGTAAAACCATAGATATAATTTCTTTTTTTATATTCATTACAGCGCTTTCAGCCTTAAGCGGGATTTTGATACCGAATAGCACGAGAGGCTGGGAATATTCAGACGGAATAATCGGTTTTTATCTGGCTCAGTTTTTTCAAAAATACCTCGGATTTAGCGGTTCTTTGATTGTTTTGGGCTTAACGCTTGTAATAATGAGTATTTTGTTCTTTTGTTTCTTTTTCGTGGATTTTTTCAAAGGAGTAAGTTTTATAACCGGAAACTTTTTTATGTTTTTGAAAGCAAGATTGGACAGAGGAAGTATGAATGAAGAAATCGTAATACCAAGAAAGAAGAAAATAAAATTAGAAGAAGATGAGGAAGATAAAAAACTAAAAGAAGAAATCCTTGCGCCGTTAAAAAAACCAGCGATAAAACCTGAAATAAAAATGTATACGCCCAAAGTAAGCTCAGGATTAGCTGCAAGCAGAAATGCCAAGAGTGATTTAGATGCCAGGGCTCAAGACAAAGAAGAGGTTAAAAAACAGATTGATGACTTGGATGTAGGGGGGGCGAAGAAATTTGATCCAAATACATATAAATTACCTTCGCTTGATCTTTTAAAGGTACCACCTGCTCTTGATTATCGTGAAGTAAAAGAGGATATAGAGGCGAGCATCAAAAATCTTGAAGAAACCCTTTCGGATTTCGGTGTTGACGCAAAAGTGGTAAGTGTCCAGAAAGGCCCGGTAGTTACGATGTATGAACTTGAGCCTGCCCCGGGAGTAAAAATCACAAAAATATCCGCTCTCGCCGATGATATTGCCCTGGCGATGAAGTCTTCTTCTGTAAGGATTGTTGCTCCCATACCCGGAAGAGGCACAGTTGGCGTTGAAATTCCTAATGAGAAAAAACACCTTGTATATTTAAGAGAAATTTTAGAGGAAAAAATATTTACCGATGCTCCTTCGAAGCTTACTTTGACTATTGGTAAAGACGTTTCCGGTAATCCGGTTATAGCAGATTTAAAGGAAATGCCGCATTTACTAATTGCCGGCACCACAGGCTCCGGTAAGACTGTTTGCGTTAACACTATAATTACTTCAATCTTGTTTAAAGCAAAGCCTGACGAAGTAAAGTTTATTCTTGTTGACCCAAAAATGGTTGAGCTTGCTCCTTTTGCCGGTATACCGCATCTTTTGCATCCGATTATTTATGAATCAAAAAAAGCATTCGTTACTTTAAATTGGGCGGTTGAAGAAATGGAAAGGCGTTATCATCTTCTTGCTGCTGAAGGCGCAAGGAATATTGATGTATATAACACTAAGGGTAAGAAAATGCCTTTTATAATAATAATAGTTGATGAATTGGCAGATTTGATGGTAGTTGCAAAAGAGAGCATAGAAGTTTCTATACAACGTCTTGCACAGCTTTCTAGGGCAGTCGGTATCCATCTTATTCTTGCAACACAAAGGCCATCGGTTGATGTTATAACAGGTGTTATTAAGGCTAATTTCCCGGCACGAATTTCTTTCAAGGTTTCTTCCAAGGTTGATTCCCGCACAGTGTTAGACGTTATGGGCGCGGATAAGCTTTTAGGCAAGGGTGATCTTTTATTTCTTAAACCCGGCGCTCCTAAATTAATACGCGCTCAAGGTTCCCTCATAGATGATGAAGATATCAATAATCTTGTCGCTTTCATAAAAGCGCAAGGTGCTCCTGTGTATGAAGAAGGCATACTTGAAGGTGAGAAAAAAGCAGCCATGAACATTATGGCAGATGAGTTGCTGGGGGAAGCAATTAAGACAATATTACAGGCTCATCAGGCGTCGGCTTCGATTTTACAAAGGCGCTTGCGTGTAGGCTATACCCGCGCAGCAAGATTGCTTGATCTTATGGAACAGCAGGGCGTGGTTGGGCCTTTTTGCGGCAGTAAAGCCAGGGAAATTTTAGTAGATCCTGAAGAGTTTTTAAAAGAAAAAGAAGGGGCAATATGACAATAATAGAGCTTTGTGAAAAACTTCGTAACAAAAGAACCGAGTTGGGTTTGAATATTGAAGAGGTTGTTGAGAAAACAAAACTTTACCCATCGGCGATAAAGGATATAGAGGCAGGAAATTTAGACAACATTGCTTCAGCATATCTTAAAGGGTACATAAGAATTTATTCTTCGTTCTTGAATGTAAACTTAGAGGATGCCCTAGAGGATCTTAATACAGGCAGTACCTTAAAAAATAGGTCGGCAATAAACAGGCAGGAATCTCTCAAAGAAAAATCTAAACAGGAAGCTAGGCCGGAAAACAAAAAAGAACAAAAACCATTACCGCCACATATTAAAAAAATTATACTTTATGTTATTATAATCTTAATTGTTTTTCCGTTTTTGTTGGCTTTTGGAAGGTTTATTTCGAAAAGAATTTCTCAGGCTCCCAAAAAGTCCGTTGTTAAAACAATAAAACCAATTACTAAAACTCCTGTTCCTGTAACGCAGAATAAATCCAAGGCTGTAACAGCGTTACTTGGCGTTAAAAAGGATTGTTATGTGAGGGTAAGGGTCGATGGCAAAGTTTTGTTTGAGGGGGTACTGAAAAAAGGCGTATCCGAAACCTGGAAGGGCCGTAAAGAAATAGAGTTTAAGATAAGCGATGGTTCCAGTGTTTATCTTGAAGTAAATGGAAAGCCGCTGCCTTCTCTAACCTCGTCGCATAAACCAATAAAGAGCCTTAAAATAACATCTTCTGGTGTAGCAGTTTCAAAATAGCATGGATCTTCATCTTGGGGAGGTTCGAGCATGGCAAAAAAAAATTTATCCATAATATCTCTGGGTTGTTTCAGAAATACTTATGATTCCGAGTCCGCGCTTAAAAGATTTTTAGATACGGGATACAGGTTCTCAGCGCAGGAAAATATTTTTTTAACCGGGATAGAAGATTTTAAGAATTGCGATACTCTTGTTATAAATACCTGTGGTTTTATTGATAAAGCAAAAGAAGAATCCGTAGAGTTTATTAAAGAGGCAGTAAAATTAAAGCAGCAAGGCAGGATAAAACATCTTTTAGTTTTTGGGTGCCTTGTGGAACGTTATCACGAAAAACTAAAAAAATCTTTTCCTGAAGTAGACCAGTGGTGGGGGGCAGAAAAGTTTATTCAAACGTTTACCGAGAGAAAGAAACTTCTCCCCTCGCACATTGATTTTTTAAAAATCTGCGAAGGGTGCTTGAATAAGTGCAGTTATTGCACGATACCTTACATAAAGGGGAGTCTTAAGAGTAAGCCTTTAAACGAGGTAATAAAGGAAGCAAAATTCCTTGATGGAAAAGGCATAAAAGAATTAAATATAATTGGTCAAGATATAACCAGCTGGGGCAGAGATTTAAAAACAAAAAAAGATTTGTCTTTGCTTGTTAAAGAGGTATTAAAGAATACTAAAAATATACGCTGGATACGTTTGCTTTATACTCATCCGTGTCACCTGGACAATAAACTTATAGATATAATTGCAAACGAAGAAAGAGTTTGTAAATACATAGATTTGCCGATACAGCATATAAATAACAGGATTCTTAAGGCCATGAACAGGAATATAACTAAAAAAGAGATTGTTAATTTAGTTAATAAGATACGTAAAAATATTAAGAATTGCACGATACGCACTTCAGTGATAACAGGTTTTCCTACGGAAACCGAAAAAGAATTCAAAGAACTTTTAAAATCCATGCGCGAGATAAAATTTGAAAGGTTAGGCGCGTTTATGTATTCCAGGGAAGAGAATACCCCGGCATATGATTTAAATCCTCAAGTTAACAACAAAGTAAAGGAGCGTCGCTTCCGGGAAATAATGAGTCTGCAGCAAGATATTTCCCGTGAAGCCAATAAGAGGTTTCTGGGACAGGAGCTTGATGTTTTAGTTGAAGAAAAAGAAAATGAAGTTTTTGTAGGCAGGAGTCAATTCGATGCTTATGAGGTAGACGGAGCGGTATTTTTAAAAAAAGATAAACTTAAAATCGGCGATTTTTATAAAGCAAAAATAATCGATAGCTATGATTACGATTTGGTTGGGGTATAGAAGCGGATGTCCGCGGATCAACGCCAACGAGTCGCTTGCGTAAATCCGCGTCAATATCCGCGGCTATCCGCTTCTAAATATTTATATAAATATGAATATTGCTAACTACTTAACATTCCTACGAATAATACTCGCCTTTATCTGTATCGGCTTTATATTAAAAAACAATTTTTCGTCAATTCTTGTCGCGTTTATTATCTTCATAATTGCTTCAATCACTGATCTTTTGGATGGTATGTTTGCCAGAAGGAATAACCTTGTTTCTGATTTAGGCAAGCTCCTTGATCCAATCGCAGATAAAATTTTAATCATAGGTGTTTTTCTTGCGTTTTTACAATTAAAAATAGTTGTTAACGCATGGATGGTAAGCGTGATAATGTTGCGCGAGTTTACAATAACGGGTTTGAGGCTTTACGTTTTAAATAAAGGAGAAGTACTTGAGGCAAAACGTTGGGGTAAACATAAAACAGTTTCGCAAGTATCCGCGATAATTATTATTTTTATATCCCTGCTTTTGTTTAAGAAATTTCCGCAAAGCACTTTTGCCACATTTCTATATGAGAAGGTAACCCAGGTGTTAATGTGGTATGTTGTTGCAGTTACCTTATTTTCCGGAATATATTATTTTTGGATAAACAGGCGTACGATTAAAACATTTTAAAAAAGAAAAACACACGATAGATATACAGTTGAAACACAGTGGAAATACATTGAAATATAATTGTATTTCTACTGTATATCGCAAACGTTGTGAGCGTATATCAACTGTATTTCAATGTATCGTCGATATGACAAAATTATCTTTATCCGATAAGTTCTGTGTAGCCATAACCACTCTCTTTGGAG
>JBAZGZ010000112.1:0-960 GCA_041652615.1 Candidatus Omnitrophota bacterium
ACGTATATTCACCGGCATTAAATATTTTCGTATTACCGGCGAAAGCAAGCACAAAGAACCTTACAGTCCTGAACGGGCGATGGAGAAGGCCGCATATCACGCCGGCAATTTCATGTTCAATAGAGAAAAACAAATTGAACACATAAGTTCTATGTTTGATAGAAAACCAATAATCGTAGCTCCTTATGATGCCGAGCTTTACGGACACTGGTGGTTTGAAGGTGTAAGCTGGCTGAATTTTCTTATACGTAAAATGTGTTATGACCAGAATACTGTCAAATTGATAACACCTTCACGTTATCTCGGTATTTATCCTAAAAATCAGGTCATAAACCCGGCACCATCAAGCTGGGGGTATAAAGGTTATTATGAAGTCTGGCTTAACGGTTCAAATGACTGGATATACCCGCATTTGCATCGCGCGCAGGAGAAAATGACTGAGGCGATAAATCAGCATAAAGCCAAAAGCGATGTTAAAGACAGAATTCTTAACCAAATGGGACGGGAGCTTTTGCTCGCGCAGGGAAGCGACTGGGCATTTATGATGAAAACCGGCGCATTTAGCGAATACGCAAGGAAAAAAACCGTTACGCATTTGGAAAGGTTTTATCTTCTTAAGAGTTATCTCGACAGAAGTTTTATTAACTATGAAGTGATAGAAGACATAGAGAGGAAAGATAATATATTCCCGGAGATTAATTATTCTGCTTTTCAGGTATAAATGGGTACAGATTTTGATACTACCTTCAAAAATTTCTTTCCGGTAAGGCCTAAGACAACAGCCCCAACAACTTTAATTTATTAATATGACAAAATCAACCACAAAAGTTGTTTTTCTCTGGCATATGCACCAGCCATCCTATAAGCATCCGACTAAAGATTATTATTGCCTTCCCTGGGTGAGGCTTCATGCGGTAAAGGATTATTATGGAATGGCAAAAACAGTTGCGAGATTTAATA
>JBAZGZ010000112.1:970-6254 GCA_041652615.1 Candidatus Omnitrophota bacterium
GTATTTTACTCTCACAGCTTTATGATTATATAGAAAATCATGCCAAAGATTATTATCAGATACTCAGCTTAAAAGACCCTTCTTCGCTTAGCAGGGAAGAAAAAGCATTCATAATCGAGCGGTTTTTTTCTACTAATTTCGACAGACTGATTAAGCCTAATAGAAGATTTTTGCAATTATACAACAAAAAAGTTTCCCCTAAGGCCAAATTTAACACACAAGACATCACTGATTTAGTAACGCTTTTTAATCTTTCCTGGTTTCATCCCTATACCATCGGAGAAGATAAGAATCTTAAAACTCTGATTTTAAAAAATAAGAATTATACCGCACAAGATAAAGAATATGTAATAGAAAAGCAATATAAAGTAATGGCGGAAATTATACCACTCTACAAAAAGCTTATTGCCGCCGAAAGGATAGAGCTTACTCTTACCCCGTTTCATCATCCAATCATGCCGATTTTATACGATAGCGACGTGGTCAAAGATTTTTCTTATTTAAAAAAACCCGTGCTTAGATTTTCTTATCCGGAAGATTGCCATTGGCACCTTAATAAAGCAAAAGAAATATTCAGGCAGACTTTCGGTTATACGCCTGCCGGAAGCTGGCCATCTGAAGGCAGTGTTTCTGAAGGTGTTGTTTCGCTATATGGGAAGGAAGGTTTTAAGTGGATTGGAGCAGACGAAGCAATTCTTTTTAAGAGTTTGACCACCGATTGTGTTTCTTACGATATGATAAAAAACCAAAGACATTTAATTTACCGGCCTTATGAATTTAATGGGGTAGATATATTTTTCAGGGACAGGAATTTTTCCGATATGCTTAGTTTTGTGTATCAAGGTTGGGACGATGCGCCATTCGCGGTCAATGATCTCATGGAGCATTTTAAACGAACACATAGTTTTACTAAGGATATGCTTAAGGAACGGGCAATTACCATAATTATGGATGGAGAAAATGCCTGGGAATATTATAAGAATAACGGTGTTGATTTTTTAGAAAGCCTATACAGGGCTTTAGAAAAAAGTGATGTTATTGAAACGGAAACCCCTTCGGGATTTCTTAAGAAACATACGGGCCGCCGTCTTGAGAGGCTTGCAAGCGGTTCGTGGATAAACGGAGATTTTGGCGTTTGGATCGGTTCAAAGAAAAATAATAATTACTGGAATATTTTAAGAAGAACTCGTGATTTAATAGAGAAATGTAAAGTCGGTTTGGTTGATTCAGAAACTATAAGAAATTATTTTTATCTTATTGAGGGCAGTGACTGGTTCTGGTGGAATACTTTTGATGATGTAAGCGGAGAGTTTAGGAATATATTTTTCTCTTATGTTGAGGAAATATACCGGCTTTTAGGCAGGAATCCGCCGGCACGTATAAAGTGAATAAGAGGTAATAGTCGTGAGTATTGAGTAGAAAATAAAATTGTTTTTTACTATTACTCACGACTCACTACTCATGACTCAATACTAAAATTATGGGTAAAGTATATTTTATTTTCGGTATTCATAATCATCAGCCGGTAGGTAATTTCTCGCATGTTTTTAAGGAAGCCTATGAGAAGTGCTACTATCCTTTTCTTTCTGCTCTGGAAGATTTTCCCAAGATAAAGTTCAATCTTCATAATTCCGGCCCTTTGCTAGATTTCCTGAAAGAGCACGGAAAAGATTATCTTGCTCTGCTGAAAAAAATTAATAAGCGCGGCCAGGTTGAGATTGTCAGCGGAGGATATTATGAACCAATTTTGCCGATAGTTCTCGATGAGGATAAATATGGGCAAATCAGCCTGATGAACGCTTTTATAGAGAAAGAATTCGGTAAAATTCCTCAAGGCATATGGACAGCGGAAAGAGTGTGGGAGCCCTGTCTTGCTAAAATAATTAATAACAGCGGGTTAAAATATACCTTTCTGGATGATACGCATTTTCGTTTTTCCGGCTTAAACCAAAAAGAATTTACCGGTTACTATACCACAGAAGATAATTCCTATCCGATATCGGTTTTTCCTATCAGTAAAACTTTAAGATACAAAATACCTTTTTCTGAAGTTGACGAGGCCATGGGGGTGTTAAATGGCTTCAAACAAGAGAGAGACGTTCTTGTCACTCTTTTTGATGATGGGGAAAAATTCGGGCTCTGGCCGGGTACTTATGATTGGGTTTATAACAAGGAATGGCTTCGCAAATTCTTAACACGCCTTAGCGATTCAGACGATATCGAGACTATTACAGCTGGCGAGGCAATAAATAAATTCAAAACAAACGGCATTGTTTATCTTCCTACCGCCTCTTATGAAGAAATGGGAGAATGGGTTCTCGAACCTAAAAGTTTACGTACCTATGAAAGATTGGAAGAATTCCTGAAAAATAATAATAAATTTGATGAGTTTAATAATTTTATACGGGGAGGATTTTTCAGGAATTTTTATCACAAGTATAAACGGCTTAATTATATGCAGAAACGCATGCTTTATTTAAGCAAAAAGATAAATCTTAAATGCGATCCAAAAAAAGACAAAAAGATATTTACGAGTTTGTATAAAGCACAGACAAACTGCGGCTATTGGCACGGGGTTTTTGGCGGTTTTTATCTTGGCCATATCCGCTCGGCGGTATTTGAAAATTTAATTAACGCGGAAAACCTTTTTGATGAAAAATACAGTAAAGAAAATATATCAGTCGAAAAGGCAGATATAGATTTTGACGGTAATCAGGAAATAATAATTAAAAACTCTAAATTAATTTGTTGTTTATCTCAGAAAGGGGCAGTTATTGTTGAAATGAGTTTACGTAATAACCCGATAAATCTTGTAAATACCATAACGCGCAAGGAAGAATCATATCATTACAAAATACTTGAAAACGTGAATAAGGAAGGTGCGGTTGCTACGATTCATACAATAGTAAAGCAAAAAGACAAGGATCTCGATAAATTTCTTATTTATGATAAATATGAAAGGCTTTCGCTTATGGAACATCTCCTGGATAAAGATATAACCATTGATGATTTTAATCTGCAAAAAGGCGTTTATACTCTAAGTGATGAAACCTACGATTGGGATGTCAAGAACAATAAGCAAAAGGTAGTTGTTGATTGCTGTTATTCCAATAATGGCCTTGATTTTTCTAAAGTAATTGAATTCTCCGATGCCTGTGGCATAAAGACAACCTATAAATTCGATAAAAAAAATATCTTGAAGGATTATGGTTTTGGTATAGAATTTAATATATCATTACCTTCGCTTGAGCATATATTCGTTAAGGATAAATCAAAAGAAGTGCATTTAAATCAGGCTAAGGCTTGGCAAGAAACTAGTTCTTTTACAATAGTCGATAAGTTTAAGAAGTTAGTCTTTGAATTCTGTTTTGATAAAGCTCAAGTTTTCAGCTTGCCTTTATATTCTGTTTCTTCATCTGAGTTCGGCTTTGAAAAGGTTTATCAGCAGATAACACTTCTTTTTATATTTAAGCATAAAGATATACTTAAATTTTCTTTGGATATAAGCAAGAGTCACGATTAGTGCGCTTGGAGTGAGCGTATGATCACGAATGACCACGAATTTGAAACGAATTTCCACGAATTAAAAACGGATTTATTCGTGGTAATTCGTCCCCTAATTCGTGGATATTCGTGTATAAACAAAGGAGGTTCAAATGGCTTTTCCGGGAAGAAACAATTCACAAAAGAGTTCCACTTCCAACCTTGATAACGCAAAAGTTAATCAAATGGTAAAGGATCGCGCTTACTATATTTGGTTAAGCAAAGGTAAACCTGCCGGCCAGGATACATGCATATGGCTTCAGGCAGAAAAAGAAGTTCGTTCTAAAATAAAGAAATAACCTTTCATTAGGATGCGTAAAGCGGGTTTCTGCGGAAATCCGCTTCTCTGCATTAAATTGCCCCGCCTCACAAAGAGGTTGCAAAATTCTCTACGATAATTTTGCAACGTTCGGCGGGGTTAATTCGCACTATCATTTTTTCTGCGCCACCCAGGCTTGAAAAAATGATGTGCTCATTAAGGAGGTAGTTTGCATGAAAGCAGTAAAAGGCGAAGAACTTATTTTGACCGTGGAAAATAAGGTAGGCAAATTAGAAGAAGTTACGGCGCTTCTAAAAGATAAAGGAATCAATCTTAGAGGAATATCCGCGTATGTTATTGACGGTAAAGCGATATTTCGCTTGATAACTTCAGATAATTCCAAGGCAAAAGAAATTTTAAAAAGTCTGGGCACATTGGCGGCAAAGGAAGTTATTATAGTGGATATGCCTGATGAGGTTGGCCAGCTTAGTTTAATTGCCACCAAATTAAAAGCTGCGGGACTTGATCTTACGCATATTTATGGAACCACCTCAAAGCCTCACCAATCGGCAATTATAGTGTTTGCATCGACTGACAACAATAAAGCATTAGAAATAATTGCTTCGTAGGTTTAATGGAGATAAATACTTCGACAAGGTTCGGTATTAACCCTTCGCCCGGGGGTGATTTTCCTTCCGAATTTTTATGGGGGGCGGCAATTTCAAGTTATCAGACGGAAGGGGGTAACTCAAACAGCGATTGGTACCTTTGGGAAAAAGAAAATAAAATTACCCCTTGTGGCCGCGCCTCAAACCACTACGAATTTTTCAAAGAGGATTTCAGATTAGCCAAAGAACTTAACCTCAAATCTTTAAGAATATCTCTTGAATGGGCAAGAATCTCGCCGCAAAAAGGCATTTATTCAGATCAAGCGTTGCTGCACTATAAAGAATCAATAAAACTGCTGAAATCTCTTGGAATAAAACCTTTTGTTACTCTGCATCACTTTACAAATCCGATATGGTTCTCTGAGGCCGGAGGCTGGTCTTCTTCAGAAAACATAGATTATTTTTTAGAATACCTCAAGGTAGCGGTTAATGAATTAAAGCACGATGTCCATTATTGGCATATCATTAATGAACCATTGGTATATCTTTTTAATGGTTATGTCGCGGGTATTTGGCCTCCAGGGATAAAATCTTTAACTACCGCTAAAAAAGTCTTGGATAATCTGATCAGCGCTTATCGCGATGGTTACCAGGAGATAAAAAATATCTATAAGCAGGAAGGCTTGGAGTGTAATGTTTCTTTTACAAAGCACATTCGCAAATTCGCAGCCTGTCCAAGTTTTAATTTCGGCCAAAATTTTATTTCTTCAAGCTTTAGGGATAAAGTATTTAATATTGATTTACTGGATTATCTCAATCAAAAGCGCTGCCTTGATTCCATCGCCGTAAATCATTACTGCAAGGAGTATGTTAA
>JBAZGZ010000113.1:0-6192 GCA_041652615.1 Candidatus Omnitrophota bacterium
AGTTTGGCGATAAATTCTGCTATATTAGTCAACTCCTCTTTGCTGTCGTTCTGCCCCGGTATAATCAAGGTGGTTATTTCAACCCAGATATTAAGTTTTTTCATTAAAATAATATTCTCCAAAACCGGAGAAAGCGTGGCCTTGCATATTTTTTTATAAAAATCTTCGCTGAAAGATTTCAGATCAACATTAACGGCATCCAGATATGGTTTTATAAATTCCAGTGATTCTTTACTCATATAGCCGTTAGTCACAAATACATTTAAAAGCCCTTTTTCTTTTGCCAGCTTTGCCACCTCAAGAGCAAACTCAAAATATATAGTTGGCTCTGTATAAGTATAAGAAATGCTTGGGCAACCGTTGGACACAGCTTCCCCTACGATCCTCTGCGGGCTTAATCTATACTCGAATAATGACAGTTCTTTAGCTATTTTGCCTTGAGAAATTTGCCAGTTCTGACAAAATCCGCACTGGAAATTGCAACCGACGCAGGCTATGGAATAGGATTTTGAACCAGGTAAAAAGTGATATAGAGGTTTTTTTTCTATCGGATCAACGTTTACCGCCACAACTTTACCATAACTCAATGAGTAAAGAACGCCTTCTTTGTTTAACCTGACAGCACATATACCATAACTGCCGTCTTTGATGTGGCAATGATGGCCGCACAAAAAGCAATCGACGCTATTGTCTTTGTTTTTTGTATAGAATAAGGCTTCTTTCATATAGACGCAGATTATCGCGCAATCAACGCAGATTCACGCAGATAATTTTATCTGCGACCTTCTGCGTTACATCTGAGAGTATCTGCGTTAACAATTATATAACCCTTTCCTTAAAATTCAACCCTCATTCCTGTAGGGAACGGTCGCGACCGTTCCCTACAGAGGAAATTGATTTTCCCTCAAATTTTCTATTGTAAAATCCACTCACAGTGCTAATATATTTATTGTGGATAAGCGAGATAACCCTTTATTTTCTTACGCTTATTTGGACTCAGAGAGATTAAAGGATACCTTTTTCTCTCCGCCCAAGAAAAAACGTAAAAAAAAGACACAAAAAAAGCGATTTATAATCCTTTCGATAGTTGCCTTATTGACAATTACCAGTTTTGCTTTATTTTTTGCAAGATACGAGTTCATGGTTATCGCCCGCCAGAATACAGACTTACCGGAAAACGGAATATCCCTTCTCTCTAAAAACACACTTGAACATTTAACCTGTATTTCCAAAGACGAAAGGTTAATGAAGAAAGAAAATTCTTTTATTTACCTCACAATCCCTAAAGAAAAAATCGCGATCAGCCTTGATCTTAAAAAACCGATAGATCTAAAAACCGGCTCTTTATTGCTTTATCTTAAAAAATCAGATACTCCATTAAATATTGCGGTTGTAGCCAGAGATACAAGATTTTTTTCAAATTCATTAAGCCCGCGCGTAATCGAAGTAAGCGAGAAAAGTGATTCTTTCATAAAAGTACCGATAGTTTTTAACAACTCTGACAGCCAAAACACCAATCTTTACCAGATAAAACAAATTACAATTTATTTTTATCCGCAGGAGAAGGAAAAAATAAATTGGGCGCTGATTAAAGATCTGGTTTTGATTTAGTGAGGCTGCAACTTTTCAAGCCATAGTGGCGCAGAAAAGTTGTATAACCGAACTATCCCCGAGCGAACGAAGTGAGTGAGCGGGGTAGTAAGCACAGTATTTTTCCAAGCGTAGCAGCGCGTAGAAAAAAACTAGTGCGAACTACTCCCGAATGCAGTGAGGGGGTAATGCAATAGCGGGACTCATATAAGGAGCAAACTCATGGATGAAAATAACATCTCTTCTAAATCTCGTCTTGCTGCTTTATTGCTTTGTTTTTTTCTTGGGGGACTTGGAATCCATCGATTTTATGTTGGAAAAGTCGGCACTGGAATTTTGATGATTTTTACGTTAGGAGGATTGGGTATTTGGGTTTTAATCGATTTAATTTTAATTGTTATAGGCTCGTTTGGTGATAAAGATGGAAAGATAGTTCATAAATGGTCTTAGTCCGCTAGTGTGTAAAAATTAATTTTGGAGGGAGAAAAAAAATGAAGATTATCTCGATAGTTAATCAAAAGGGCGGTTGTGGAAAAACTATTACAGCAGTTAATCTTTCAGCGGGTTTAAGCAAAAAAGGCTTCAAAGTTTTACTTATAGATTTGGACCCGCAGGCACACGCAACATTTGCTTTACGAAAATCAAGCAATTTAACCATCACAGACATCCTTGAGAAAATATCCCGAGATGAGCCACTGCCACAGGAAGAGCTTTTCCAATCGGTATCTGAGAACTTTTATTTTATCGGCTCACGCATAGGCCTTGCTTCCCTTGAACATAAGTTCTCGCAAAGAGAAGACAGGCTTGATATCTTATCCAACTTTCTTAATATTGTTTCTTCTAGCTTTGACTATTGTATCCTTGATTGCCCGCCTAACCTTGGGCTAATTACGCTAAACGCGCTTAATTCAAGCACCTATTGCCTCATCCCCTTTAACCTTTGCGAATTTTCTTTACGCGGCATTGAAATACTTAAAGATATAATTATCATGCTTAAAGAGTTCAAAGGTAAAACTCCGATATGCTTCTATCTTCTTAACCAACTTGACCGGCGTTCAAGATTCGCCTGCGAGTTCACAGAAAAAGTAAAGAAACGCCTGGGCAGCCTGCTTTTAAATACGATGATCAGGACCAATATCACCTTAAAAGAAGCCGCCTCTATGGGCAAAAATATTTTTGAATATAACTCTGACTCACGAGGGGCAATGGATTTTGCAGCTTTGGCCCAAGAGATAGTCAACACAACTTTGGATACCACCTGGGCACAGTTATTTTTAAAAGGAGAGACATTCGCGGAAGTATACGCTATAGGTGATTTTAATAACTGGCAGAAAGAAGAAAAATATAAGTTAAGAAAAGTAGGGGACGATATCTGGAGTTTAAATATTCCTCTTGAAAAAGGGAAATACCGTTATAAATTTCTTGCTGGAGACGCCTGGATTGCTGATCCACATAATAAGTTAGTCGAGGATGATTCTTTCGGAGGGAAAAACTCGCTGATTATAATAGATTAATCCTTCACAGAAATCCTATGACTTTACGTGGGATTAATGTGTGTTGGAATTCCTGCTTTAGGATGGAACCTTAATATTTAGCTTGGAGTGGCTCCACTCCAGCCGGATTTTCTGACTATTGTAACCTTACCCGCTATTGAAAGAAATTCCATCTTAAGAGGGCTCCTATCCTTTTTATCAAGCCAAAGGTTAAACCTTTTTGCTCCACTTCCTGATAAAAGATAAAACTCTTTCTTTTCTTTGCCAAAAACAAGAGTCCCCTCTGAAATAAGCTTAACTGTTACTTTCTGTGTAGGCAAATTAAAGTAAAGGTTTTTTCCTTTTATCAAGGGGATATCCTGCGGAAAAAAATAAAGCAAAGCCAGTATGTTGTGTATGGGCTTAGCCTGGTGTAAAACAAATTCTTTCTTTTTAGGATTACTGTTTGTTATTATTACGGAACCTTTTTCCTGATCATAAATTTCTTTTATATCTTCCTGCTTCCCAAACAATATAACATCTCTTTCCGCTCTCACCGGCAAATAAGTGCCTGCCTCAAGAAAAACCTTTTCTTTGCTTGCAATATTAAGCAGATTAAAAATTTTTGTATCAGAATCTAAATAAATTACCTCTGTTTCTTTATTGCCAACTCTTTCCTTACCAAGATATTTCCAGGTTATTTTACCGGTATAAATGCCATTATAAAAAACATCGTAAACTATATCGTTTTTTCCCTGAAATCTTTCCGCTATGTTTTTACAAAACCCCAAGATAGGGCTAAATGAAACAAAAAAAATAATCAAAATATTTAAAAAAATAACCAGTTGCTTAAGTAGTTTTTGATTTTTATTCATATAAATGACTTTAAATATTTAGCTGCTGACAATTTTCTTAATTTCGGGCAACTTCTCAAGCGTTGCAGCTTCACCTCGTTTTATAAAATCTTCCACTCTGCCAAATTCCAGCCAATGCAGGTTTGCAAAATTAGGATGCACAACAACATCAGCCACAAGCGCGGCTTGTTCTATAAACTGCCTTTGCATTGTTTCTATGCTACCGAAGATAAAATCGAAAATGTGTAATTTACCTCTCTTCTTGTATTCATTAAGCATTTCCTCCTGTGAAGGAATAATATTAACTGCTATTATTTTGTTCGCGCCGTAGTTAAGAAGAACTTTTGTCGGCAATGGGTTAAGTATCCCCCCATCGAGCAGCATATCATCCTTAAATCTTATCGGCTCAAATATCCCGGGCACAGCGCAGCTGGCCGCTACAGCTTTATATAAATAGCCCTGCTCAAGCACTTTTACGCCTTTTGATGCAAAATCAAAGACTACAATTTTAAGCGGGTGCTTAATATCATAAAAAGTTTTTTCCTTAAAAAGCCTCTTTAAAACATTTTCAAGGTATTTCGCCTTCCAAAAACCCCTAAAGGGAAACGAAAACCCCCTGAATGAAAATAAGTTTAATTTTTTTCCAAAACTACTGGTAAGCTCTTCTATTTTATCGGCATCATAACCCAAGGCCCATAAAGCAGCGATGACCGCGCCGATACTCGAACCGCATATAATATCAACCGGTATGTTATTCTGTTGTAGGATTTTTAATACCCCGATATGGGAAAAACCATAAGCTCCGCCAGAGCCAAGCGCAAGGCCGACCAAAAGCTCTCCTATTTCGCGGCTTATCCTTCGTAATGTTTTACCATAATCCTGGCTTTCCATGGAGGTTAATGTCGCGTAAACACTGTGCCCGATTATTTCCTTTATTTCTGCTGAAGATAATCGTGTCTGACCGGAAAAATCACTTAAAATTACTTTTATTTTCTCGATATTTATGGAATTTTTAGCTTTCAACTCCCCTATCAACAAGCTTGCTTTGTCAGCGTCCTCGCGCGCAGGAAGGAAAGAATAGTGAAAATAATCCGCAGGAGAAAGTAATTCATAAAATTTATCCTTTTCGAAAGAATCCGGTATATCATAAATTACGAAATGATAATTTTCGGATAGAAAATTAATTAGAGCGGAAAAATTCTCACTCCCGGTCATCTTAACCGCAAGACAGTCTATACTCAAATCTTTAAACTCTTTTAAACTTCTTTGCAAACAATAGTTGGAAAAATTTTCTTCCTTATAATCACCTAAATCAAACATTTTTCCTTCTTGCTCACAAAAACTTAATGGTTTTTTATCTTCTTCGGCAATAAACTCGACAAATATCACATTTTTGCGGGTTTCTTCTTTCAATTTAAAAGCCAAGTTAAATGCGTATGTAGTTTTACCGGAAAGACGTGTTCCAAAAATTGCTATACGCTTGCACTGAAAAATCTTTTTTTTTCCGGAACGCGCACGTATTCGCTGGGAAAGTATTCTGTAGAACTCAGCGCTAAGCGCTGGATGAAGACTCAGGAAATTTTTAAATTTTTCTTTTTCCACACGCAAAGTCAGAGATTCTTCTATGGGTTTTGTGGTTACAGAATGCGGCTCATCGTTAAAAAGAGAAATTATCCCGAAAGCCGTGCCGCGCTTGATAAGCTCTATTTCAGCCTTTATGCCGGAATCTGAACCCAAAATTACGATTCTTCCTTTTAAAAGAAAATAGAAATAATCCGGAGGGTCTTGATCATTATAAATAATTTCGCCGCGTTTATAGGTTTTTATTTCACAGATATTTAAAAACCCGTCAACCTCTTCTTCTTTTAATTTATTAAAAGGGGCGGTATTTGCTATAAGAAATTTTACTTCTTTTGAATCCATGTTTAGTTGTGGGTTACGTCTTTCGTTTATCGGTTGCGCAGCTTGTTTCGTCCATCGTCTATCGGTTGCGTCTTAAAGTTTATTTTCTTTACGTTCAACGTAAAACGTAACCGTGACGAGCTGTGTAACCACAACCGATTGACGCAACCATTTATAGAGTTACCCTGTTCTCCTTACATATTTTAGCATAAGTATAAGCAAAGGGCTTGATTTTCCTTTTAAAATTATCATAGTCCACTTCGATAAGCCCAAAACGCGGGCCAAAACCCTTATCCCATTCAAAGTTATCGATCAATGACCACCAAAAATACCCTTTTATGTCTATGCCTTCAGATATTGCCCTGGCTACAGAT
>JBAZGZ010000114.1:0-338 GCA_041652615.1 Candidatus Omnitrophota bacterium
AAAGGTATACGCGAAGCAAGGCAGGCTCCTTGAGGCTTTAGATAATTTATACCTAATTTTTTGCAAAGGCTTCTTGTCTCTTCTTTGGTCAATCCAACATCACGTAAAGGGCTGACCACATTGAATTTTTTACCTGCTTTCTGTCCCGGCCGGATGTCTCTTGAATCATCTTTATTCGTGCCATCGAGAATATATTTTAATCCTAACTTTGCGGAGATACTTTTTAGCCTTGAAAATAATTCCTGCTTACAAAAAAAACACCTGTCTTTTTGATTATTTATAAATCTTTTATTTTTGAATTCATTGGTACCTATAACTAAGTGTTTTATACCGATTGA
>JBAZGZ010000114.1:348-6180 GCA_041652615.1 Candidatus Omnitrophota bacterium
TTAGCGAAAGCCTTTGCTTCTTTTAATTCCGGATAACTATAGGTAATTGATTTAGCGGTAACGGCAACGGCATTTTTGCCTAAACAGTCAAAAGCTGCCTTTATAAGCAAACTGCTGTCAACTCCGCCCGAAAAAGCAATAACCACCGAGCCTAAGTTATTTAGCTGCCGTTTAAGTTTATAATATTTCTTTTGAAGCAAACTCATTCTATCCCTGCTCAACCCTGACACTGATTAGCTCTGAGCTCTGAGTACTTAGCTCTTAGGTTGCTTTGACACCTTGATACTTTGATACTGTGACACTGATTTGTGTCAAGGTGTCATGGTGTCAAAACGTCATGGTTTAAATTTCTCTATGATTCCTCCGCCAAGGACAACGTCTTTATCGTAAAAAACCGCGATTTGTCCCGGAGTAATCGCGTAGGCGGCATCTAAAAGCTCAACAGATAATTTTTCTTTATCAAAGTTTATATGGCATTTATAAAAATCTGAATTGTATCTTATCTTTACCCGTAAATTATTTTGCTTTTTAGCATTTTTTATAAACCTCTTAATATCAGTAAACCAGTTCAAAGAGGAAACGCTGAAATATTTTTGATAAAGATGCTTCTTCTCGCCTACCAAAACAGTATTATCTTTTTCATCAATACCCACAACGTATAAAGGTTCTTTCCATGAAATACCAAGCCCGGAACGCTGGCCGTAAGTAAAATAATAAATACCTTTATGTTTTCCAAGCACAGTGCCTTCAATATGCCTGATTTCTCCGGTAAAAGCGTTGATGCATTTTGAATTGGTTTCTATAAACTTATGGTATGGCTTTTCTTTAACAAAACAAATATCCTGGCTTTCTTTTCTTTCCTTAAACATCAGCTCATTCTTTTGTACTTGTTTTTTTACCTCTTGTTTTGTATAGTCTCCCACAGGGAAAATCAGGTGTTTTAAAGCTTCCGGTTCAATTAAGGCAAGAAAATATTCCTGTGATTTAAATTCATCTTTTGCTTTTTTCAGAAAAAATTCATTTTTGCGTTTAATTATACGCGCGTAATGCCCGGTGGCAAGGAAATCAAAGCCGAGAGATTTTATCTTTTTAAGCAAATAGCCGAACTTGATATAGCGGTTGCAGAAAGAACAGGGGTTGGGAGTAAGGCCTTTAAGATAGCTATCGACAAAATAATTTACAATTTGTTTATCAAAAATATCATTTGCATCTATTGTATAATGCGCTACCCCAAGCTTATGGCAAAGCCGTTTGGCCTGATACAAACTATCCAAATCGCAACACCGGTTATCCTCCGGATAAAATTTGAGGGTAAAACCTGCCACATCATACCCTTTCTTTTTCAAAAGATAAACGGCGAAACTTGAGTCTATACCGCCGCTCAAGCCCACTGCTATTTTCTTTTTCATATTTATATGTAGAAAGTAGAAGGTAGAGAGTAGAGGGTAGAGAGACTTAAGAAAAACCAAATAAAAAATTTTAATTTTAACATATAAAATTATGCTTTATTCTGGATTTATCAAATCGGATTTAATTCGGGGTTTTAATTGAAATTTATCTTTGTTTTTTCTCTCTACTCTCTACTTTCTACTCTCTACTTATAACTATATATACTGTACCATTCTTTCTAAAGCAAGAGTCGCCTTTTTGATTATTTCAGCATCAAGACATACCTCATGAACCTCATTTTTGAGCGAAAGGTATAACTCATTTAAGGTTGTTTGCTTCATATTCACGCAGGTCTTAGCACAGCCGAGAGAATAAAACTCTTTTTCCGGGTTTTCTTTTTGTAATTTATAAATAAGCCCTTCTTCCGTGCCGATTATAAACTTTGTTGCAGATGATTCCTTCGCGCGTTTAAGTATCCCTGCGGTAGAAGCAACATAATCGGCCGCATCGAGAATTTCTTTTTTACATTCAGGATGAACAATAATTTCAGCGTCAGGAAAAGTCTTTCTCGATTTTTTCAATTCTTCCAGGCTAAACTGCTCATGCACATAGCAAAAACCATTCCAGGTTATGACAGTTTTTTCCGGAACGTTCTTTTTTACCCACCAGCCGAGATTTTTATCCGGTATAAAAATTACCTTATCGCTAGGAACATTTTTTACGACGCTAATAGCGTTACTTGACGTACAACAGACATCGCTTAAAGCCTTAATCTCGGCGGAAGTATTAACATAACTGACAACCCAGGCCCCGGGGTATTTATTTTTCAGGCCTACAACATCCTGAGGGGTTATCGTGTCCGCCAGTGGACAGCCGGCTAAAGGCGCGGGAAGCAGGATTGTTTTTTTCGGCGAAAGTATTTTTGCGGTTTCAGCCATAAATTTTACGCCGCATAATACGACCATTGGGCTATCTATAGCCTTAGAAGTTTTTGCCAGTTCAAGAGAATCTCCCACAAAATCAGCAATATCCTGAATCTGTGGTATCTGGTAATTATGCGCCATAATAAGCGCTTGCCGCTTTCGCTTTAAATCAAGAATGTCACTTACAAGTTTGTTGTCGCTCATAGTTTTGTTATTTTGCTCACTGTAATATTTATTAATTAAAAGGTATAGTTATGGGTATCGGTATAGGTAACGTCACGTTAGTCGTTATTGTTGTCGGTTTTAGTTTTTCTTTGTTTAAAATTGGCCCAAGCTAAAGAAAGATTCTGCAATTGACGAGAAGATTTGTCATAAAGATCAACAAGTTTTATACATAATTCCGGTTCAACATCATAAATATCTTTTGCATGGCTTAATGAAACCATAGTTTCATTGCTTTCCTCCGTAGCATCATCCAAAAGGCTCTGATAACCTTTTTTCTGGTAGCGTTTAGAATATGCTTCAGCGATAAGACGAGGAACTGCTTTCGCTGATCGTCTAAGCTGGCTATCTAAATCGAATCTCTCCTCTTTCGGTAATTTAGGTAATATCTTTTTGATTACTGTGATAGATGCATCATAGGTATTACGATATACTTCTAGATCATAGAAACTGCCAAAATGTTTATCTTTTAATTCCATCGCTAATTGATAATATCCATACCTTACCGTTACCTATACCCAAACCGTGACCTTACCGATACCAACAACCAAATGCTTATCCTGGATTGCGTATATCTATTTAATGCAATGTTGGTATATTAAAAGCGGCTGCCTTTCGTAAATCAAAAACAGCCCGGGTTATGGCCTTAAGCGCCCTATCAATATCTTTTTCTGTATTATATTTTCCCAAACTCACGCGTATTGAAGCCCGGGCTCGATCTTCGCCAAGCCCCATTGCCAAAAGAACATGAGAAGGTTCCAAAGAGCCGCTCATACATGCTGAGCCGGCTGAAATGCATATCCCTTTTAAATCAAGCTTAACAAGAAGGCTTGCCGCATCAATGCCCTCTATTGAAACATTTAACGTATTATATAACGATTTTTGAGGATGTCCATTCAGTTTTATGCCGTTAATTTTTTTTAATCCTTCTTTAAACCGCTCTCGCAGTATAGTTACTTCTTTTTGCGCCTTATCAATAGAAGAATTCGCAAGGAAAAAAGCCTTACCTAAACCGACTATACCACTGACATTCTCTGTGCCGGCACGCAAATCTCTTTCCTGATGGCCTCCATGCATAAGCGGGCACAACTCTATGCCTTTCCTCAGATAAAGCGCGCCAACACCTTTTGGGCCGCAGAATTTATGCGCTGAAATAGAAAGCATATCGATACCGACATTAACATCCAACGGGATTTTACCGGCACTCTGGACCGCATCAGTATGGAACAAAACTTCTTTTGCCTTACAAATTTTAGCGATTTTTTCTATTGGCTGGATAGTACCGGTTTCGTTATTCGCATGCATAATAGAAACTAAAACAGTTTCCTTCATTATGCTTTTTTCTAATTGCCCCAAGTCAACAACTCCAAAGCTATCCACATTAAGATAGGTTACATTAAAGCCCCTTTCTTCAAGAAATTTACAGGGATTCAAAACAGAATGGTGCTCGATTTTTGACGTTATAATATGCTTCCCTTTACTCTTAGCACTTAAAGCAACACCCTTAATAGCAAGGTTGTTTGATTCAGTCCCGCCTGAAGTAAAAATTATTTCGTCTTCCTTGGCAGAAATTGATCGTGCGACCTCTAGACGCGCGTCACAAACAGCTTTTAGCGCCCTTTGTGAAAAATGATAGACAGATGAGGGGTTTGCGTATTCCCTGGTAAGATAGGGCTTCATGGCCTTGAGTACTTCTTTATCAAGAAGCGTGGTTGAGTTGTAATCGAGGTAAATCATTTGCAATATTTTTATCCATTAATTTGGTTTGGTTATCGGTATAGGTAACGTCACGTTAGGCGTTATAGGTTTGGTGTCTCGTCTTATGACGACTAACTAAACCTATAACCATAACGAGACATTACCGATGCCCATACCTATACCAACACCTTCACCTTTTATAGACTGCTAAAGATATTTTCGAGCAATGATTTCTTTCGACATTGTAAAGTAGGATTATAGAACGCCAAAAACGCATGTCAAATGATTTTACTATTAAGCGCGGATGCAACGGATTGTTGCGGATTCAACGGATGTTTTTATCCGTGACATTCGTAGCCATCCGTGACATCCGTGTTATAAATACTATTGTCAAATCTCTCTTTACCTATATAATAAATATATGTTTACCCGAATAAGAAAAAAACACCTAGGCGCTTTTTTCTTATTTTTGCCCCTCTTTTTAAGTATCTCCGGCTGCGCGAAAAATGACTCAAGCAAAGAAAAAATAGTGGCTTATGTCAACAAAGAACCGATTTATGCCTCTGAACTGCAAAGAGAAATCGCCCGCAAAGCAAAAAGTAACCCGACCCTTGAGATAACCCCTGAAACAAAATACGACGAACTCGCGTTAATTATTGACAGAAAATTAATTGTCCAGGCGGCAATGGAAGAAGGCCTGGCGCGCAAAGAAAAATTCACAAATACCATCAAAAATTTCTGGGAACAGACACTTATCAGGGATTTTGTTGATTTAAAAAATAAAGAAACGCAGGATTACATTTTTGTTACAAATGATGAGATTGACAAGTATTACGATAACCTGGCGACAAAAGTTACTTTTAAAATCCTAAAAAATCGGGATAAGAATGTTATCGAAAAAGCCTATAAAAATTATCTGGCTACTAAAGACACAAGCTACTGGCAGGCTGTCGGGCCGGTAAGTTACGAAGATATAGAATCAGGCGAAATCCTTGACGCCTTTGCAATGCCCGGCGGAGAAGTAAAAAAGTTTGACGACGGTTATAATTATTACCTTGTAATGGTCAGCGAAAAAGAAAAAACCGATGTTGCCCCAAAAGAAACAATCAGGCCGGAAATTGAGAGAAAAATAATGATTTTAAAAGAAAAACTTCTTTTTGACGAATGGCTCAAAAAGCAAAGAAAAAATTCACGAAAGATAATAAATGAGGAGCTCCTGAAATGATACGCAGAAAAAAATACCTGATAAAAAAGAGATTCCAGATAAGTTTCGTCTACAGATTTTTGCTGCTTATCCTCCTGGAGGCAGGGCTTATTATCGGGCTGTTTTTATATTCTTCAAGTAACACCATTACCACCGGTTATGTAAATTCAAGCTTAAAAATAGAAAACACACCCCAGTTTTTCTTAGTGCCTCTTCTATTGATTATGCTGATTGCCGGTTTAGGCATCGCCATAGCTGCGATGGTCATATTTACTATGCTCTCCCACAGGATAGCTGGGCCGCTTTACAAGTTTGAAAAATTCTTAAATGAAACAACCAACGGTGATTTGACAAAAAGAGTATGTTTAAGAAAAACCGACCAGCTTTTAGAACTTA
>JBAZGZ010000115.1:0-6171 GCA_041652615.1 Candidatus Omnitrophota bacterium
TGGATAAGATACTTCGGACGCTCTTTCTCATTGCGTCCTCAGTATCAATTCGCACTGTGATTTTTCCTGACGCCTTGCGGCTTGAAAAAATCACGTGCTCATTGAAGGTTCTTTACAGCACTTAAAAAGCGGGTATAATAAGAGAAATCTTTAGGGTTAAATATTGAAGAATCAGGCTGAGGTTAAGGTTTAGGTTGAGGTGTAAAACTTAGCTTGAATTTTAACCTTAGCCTTTTTTATCAAGGCACTTCGGAAGGGCTTCCTCAGTGCCGATGAAAAATAAGGAATATCAATGAAACTACACTTTTTCAAGCCGTAGGCGAAGAAAAAGTGTTTAGTCGAATTGATTTCGAGCGAAGCGAGAAAACTTATTAAGGCATCTCGCTGATATCAGCTCGATGCCGAAAAAAATTAAGGAATAACCCTATATATTGACATTTTTTTCGGGGTGTGGCTCAGCCCGGCTAGAGCGCTTGGTTTGGGACCAAGATGTCGGAGGTTCAAATCCTCTCGCCCCGACCAAATAAATTGAAATATGATTGCCCCGCCTCACAGAAGATGCGGCAAAATTCTCTACGATAATTTTGCCGCGTTCGGCGGGGCTAATTCGCACTTATATTTTTTAGACAAAGTCTAAAAAATATTGTGCTCATTAGGAGGTGCTTATGAGAATCGGAAAAATTTTTCTCTTGAGTCTATTCTCTGTATTGTTTGTTAATTTCGTTTACGCGGAAGGTATCGCCTCCAGGCAGGAAGCCGTAAATTATTATAATGAAGGCGTAAGAGCGCAAAAGAAAGGCGATTTTGACAAAGCGTTTAAGGAATATCAAATGTCTTTAATACTAAGCACAGAGTATAGCAAGTTTATTTTGCATAATAAAGGGGTAATGTTTATGCAGCAAGGTAATTTAGCCCAGGCTGTCCAGAATTTTCAAGAGGTGCTTAAGTTAGACCCAAACTATATGCCGGCAAAAATAAATTTAGGTCTGATTTATGACACACAGCCGGATAAATGTAAAGCTTTAGAGTATTGGGCTGATTTATTCAATTTAGAAAATTTGAAACCAAAAGATTTTGTTTTGGAAGGCGAGAAAAAAGCTGCCCAATAATTAAGCAATTAGTTCTTTTAACGTTTAGCAAAGGTTACAGCAGGGGTGACGAGACCCATATCGGTTACGTCTACGGTTGCGTCCTAAAAGATAAAAAGCCGTAAAACGTAACCGTATAACGATACGAGTATCGTAACCGCAACCGAAAGATCATTTGCGCCCGTAGCTCAATTGGATAGAGCAACTGCCTTCATTTTGCCTGCTGTTTTAACGGCAGGCAAAATGACCTCGAGCGAAGCGAGAGGTCTACATGGAGCCTTCACGGCTAAATGAATCCGTGAAGTGGACGCCGCTAATTCGGTAAACATCCTAATTCAGGACAATACCGAGCTACTCGAAAGAGGAGTGTAGAGACTTTACACGGCGAGGCTGAGATGCCTAAGAGAAAGTCCGGCCAGCAAGCCTAAAGGGTGGTCAAGGTAACTTGATGCTGGATGCTAAGCAGTAGGTTGCGTGTTCGATTCACGCCGGGCGCGTTACTAAATCTTAGACGCTTCAAGCGAAGCGAAGAAGCGCCTTAGATTTAGTTGTCCCGCCGAGTGCCAGAAATTTTCTTCGAAAATTTCTGGCTATACAGCGAGGCGGGATTGTTGAAAATGAAGAGCAAAGAGAATCAGATACGCAGCGAGGTTGGATGATGCTAATGTTTATAAGGAAAATTATTACCCCGCCTCGCAGGGGATGTCAAAAAATTCTCTACGATAATTTTTTGACGCTCGGCGGGGTTAATTCGCACTATCATTTTTTCTACGCGCTTCGCGCTTGAAAAAATGATGTGCTCATTAAAAGGAGTCTATGTTTAAAAGTAAAAGAATGAAGAGATTCTCTACCATATTAATATGGCTTACAATAATTGTTGCGACAATTCATATTGTTTTGTTTGCATATCTAAATGTAGGCGGCAAAAGCATGGTTGTGAAATATGTAAAAACAAATTTTTCCGCGGACGCGGAATTAGATTCCGTATCTTTTACATTCCCTTTTACGGTAGTAATAAAAAATTTTAAATGCAAAAATTTATCTTTTAGCAGGGCTGATATTTCATTGCTTTGGTATAATCCGTTTAACTCCCACATATTTTTAAACTGGGTATATCTGGACGATTTGAAGTCGAAGGTTGATATAAAGAAGGATAAGATTTCTATAGATCCTGTTTTCGTAAAGGAGTTAAAAAGCGCAGGGGATATCGCGCCGCAGGCCGAGCAACCTTTATCGGAAGGCAAGAAAAACAAAACCAAAGAAATCAATATAACCATACGGAAGTTTTCAGTAAGAAACGCTTCTGTGGAGATAGTTGATTTAACAAAAGAAACCCCGGTGGTTTTTAATTTGAATAATATTAATTTACAATTAGGTCATTTTGTCTATCCAAAGTTGGAAAAGTTTTATATTAATATGGATGCTTCGCTCAAAAAACAGGATATAACAGCCGATAACTTCATAACTCTCAAGGGCTGGGTTGATTATGTTCACAGAAACATGAGTATTAAGTTCAAGATAAACAGCGTCGATTACCTTCTTTTTAGTGAATACTACCCGCCTTTCTGGAAGCCGGATAGTCTTGGGGTAAAAGAGGCGAAGCTTTCCTTGGACACTGCTATGAATTCATCCAACAATGATTTGGTTATTGAGGCAGTGCTGTTTTTGGATAGTGTAGAATTTGTAGAAAACCCGCAGGATTCTTCAAAAACAAATACTATAAAAACGATGATTGCGCTTTTTAAGGGCGATAACGAAAAACCGACTTTACCAATTAAGCTTAAAACAAAAATGGACTCTTTCAATATAGATCTTTCTTCGCTGCAATCAGAGTTTAAAGGAAAAATGAAGCTTGACATAGGATCATTAGTTTTTAATATTCTTAATAAAGCAAGATCAAAAGTTACGGGAACAACAAAGGATGTTAAGGCTGTAACTGTTGATAAGGCAGTAGATACAACAAAGGATGCCGTAGACACAGTTAAAGACGTTACCGTGGATAAAACAATAGAAACAATAAAAGGGGTTGTAGGCACAATAGAAGGTGTTATTAAGAGTCAAAAAGAGGAAAAAGCGAAAGAAGAGGCGCAATCTGAAACAGCGCAGCCGCTTTCTGAGAGTGCAGAAGGTGCGCAGCAACCAAATATAAATCCGGGAGAAAACATTCCGCCGCCGGTTGGTCAAGTTGACCAAAATATTAATCAAAATCAAAACCTGAGTGAAAGTTCTCCGGTAAGTATAGAGAACCAGACTCAAAGCGTGCAACCTGAAATGCAAAATCAGAATATAACACAAAGCACGCAACCTGATGTATTGGCTCAGAATGTGACTCAAAGCGCGCAATAAGTTCTTTTTGTTAATAAATAGGTTAAGCCACTTTTTATTTGCGGTGGGTGTAGCCTAAATGAGACTGTAGTTTTTCAAGCCGTAGGCGAAGAAAAACTACATAGTCGAATTTAGTCCTGAGGAATAAAATGACGAAGGATCTTATAAAATAAATGTGGTACGTTTACATTGTAGAATGCAAAGACGGAAAATTATATACAGGTATAACAAATAATTTAAAAAATAGAATTAAGCAACATAACTGTGGTCACGGCTGTCGATTTACAAAATATAGAATTCCTGTTAAGCTGTTGCATTCTGAGAATTGTGATGCTAAAGGGGAAGCTTTAAGTCGTGAAGCTGAGATTAAAGGTTGGACGAGAGAGGATAAATTAAAATTAGTATTTAGCGGTAGGCACTTCGGAAGGTTTTCCTCAGTGCCATCGAAAAATAAGGAATAACTTAAATGAAACTTGGGCTTCTAAAGCGATAGTACACAAAAGCCCTTAGTTGAATTTAATCCTGAGCGTAAGCGAAGGACCTTTTGTGTAAGGCACTTCGGCGATGTCGCCTCAGTGCTACCAAAAAATAAGTAGACACTTCGGGCAGATGCCCTCAGTGTTGATGAACAATAAGGAATAACCCTAAATAAAGGGCTTGTTCATCAAATAACCCTACATGTTTTCATTTGTGGTGGGTGTAGCTCAGTCCGGATAGAGCCCCTGACTGTGGCTCAGGGTGTCGCGGGTTCAAATCCCGTCACCTACCCCAGTAATTCTCTTCTCGGTCACAGAGGAGAGAGGATACAAGCCCTGATTCCTAACGGTAATCAGGGCTTCTTTATTTGTCGTCCTGGTAAAGACTTACGGCATTCTATCTATTGGCTTCATAATAAAAATCCCAACCCTGTAAGCTGTTTAAAAAGCCTCTCTGAATTAAACCAATCCTACGCCAAAATAGGCAAATTTATCTCTTATTTAATGACGGCTATTTAATGCTAATATTGGCGATATTTTGTATTTGTTGGTGCCTTTAGGGCGACCGGTGCAAAAATTATAACCGCTTTTTAAATAATAGGAAAATGTGTATTTTCTTAAGCAACAAGCCGAATTGTTCTGCTATAGGCTCGTTAGTTAGCCTTAGATAACAGCTAAAGCATAATCTTTTAGCCACTAAGACAAAGTCATACCTTAGAAAATTCCTTTAGGCTTATTTATGTGATTGTTTTATTCCCGATAGTAATTCTTGATTATTCCTCCCAGTTTTGATTGGCATTGAATTTCTCCTGTATTTTTAGCTAACCTCGATTCCAATGGTTTATTGCCCATAGAGGAGTGGGGCCTGGTTGTATTATAATGCGCTACATATTCGCTTATTAAATATCTCAAGTGTTGTTCACCGAAGACAATGAAATGATTCAGGCACTCGCGTTTAATCGTACCCACCCAGCTTTCAGCGTAGGAATTCATATTTGGTGACATAAAAGGATTTTTCTGTACGCAAAATCCGGATTCTTTGAATAACTCGTCAAATTCTTTGGAGAATTTTTTATCTCTGTCACGGATTAATAGGCTTTTGTCATTTTTATTACTACTAAGGAAAGGAAGTATGTTTTTAGACTGGTTATTCACCCATTCTCGGTTAGGGAATTGGGTGGCTCCCGCAATATAAACTCTCCTGGTTTTGATATTTATAAAGAATAAAACAAAAAACATCCTTGGCCCTAGTGTAGTAATGACTTGCTTGGTAAAAAAGTCGCATGCCCACAGGGTTTGAAAATGCCTTCGAATAAAACTATTCCATGAGTCTTGAGTTCTTTTAGGAACAGGATCGATGTTGTTTTCTTTTAAGATGTTCTTTACGTTAGTTTTTGACAATCGCTTAACTCCCAGCTTATTTAATTCGCCTAAAATCCTTACATAACCCCAAGTATTTTCTTTAGCCAGTCTTACTATCAGGTTGCGTATCTCTTCCAGAGTTTTAGGCCTACCTCGTTTACTGACTTTATCAGGGGTTTTATCACGCTTATAGTTTCTTGCCCAAAGGAGGAAAGTTTCATATGTTACAACTGTAATGATATTCTTTAAGTCCTTACCAAGAGGAACGCCGAATTTTACAAGTTTTATTTTTTCGGCAGGCGCCGGTCGGATGCTTCTGCCAACACGTTTACGTAATATCTCATTCTCAACCTTTAGGTATTCGATTTGATGAATTAAATTATCTTGTGTCATCCTACCTAGTAAAGATAATAGTTCGCTAAACACATTCCTTTGATTAAATTCCCAGTATCTTTGCATATTAGTTACTCCTTGATTAAAAATATGTGTTGAGGTATAACTTCATAAGAAAAAATATTATATATCAATTGGAAACGATATTAAAAAGATATGTTGAAGACCTACAGGCAGATTATCCGGCGTTACCCAAAGATTTCTCTTGAGGAGGAGAGGCACCTGATTCAAAGGGCTCAAAATGGATCGAAGAAAAGCAAAGACGAGATTGTTCTTCGTCATATAAGTTTTCTAATCTTTAGAATCCACAAAGTGGTATTCCCGGAGTTTATTCGGCGTTTTGGAGAGGATTTACTTGAAGAAGCCATCTTAATAGTTTATAATAAAATCGAAACGTACGACCTCCATTATTACAATAAAGAGGGCAATCCGCATCCTGTAAAATTTATTTCCTATATCTGGAAACGCATCGATGGATTTATAATAGATTATTTGCGAGAAGAAATGAAGTTGCGCACTTTGTATAA
>JBAZGZ010000116.1:0-565 GCA_041652615.1 Candidatus Omnitrophota bacterium
TTTTCCATAATATTTTGAGATATCGTGAAGGGGTGTAAAAAGAAAATTTTATGGTTCTGCCGATTTTTTTAAGCGCCGGGTAATCATACATATCGGAATACAACTCCCCTCTCTCGGTGATGTGATAACCGGGGGTATTTTCCGCTAAAACCCGGAGCGGAGAAAATTTCTCTATGCGCAGCTTATTACAAGCTATGGAATCAAGGCCTATTTCTTTAGCAAATTGAGAGATATAAAGCATCTCTTCTTTTGTTTCGCCGATGTTACCGTAGATAAAATAACCGCTGTAATAAATCGGGTATTTATTAAGCACCTTAAAAGCTTTCCTTATTGTTGCTGAATCAAAGCCTTTGTTAAGCTGAGCAAGTATCCGGTCATGGGGCGATTCTACGCCAAGTAGTAGTGCCTTAAACCCGGCTTTCACCATCTTCTCTAAAAGAATAGGGTAATTAGCTATCTCTAAACGCGCTTGAGCGACAAAACGTTTTTTTATTTTATGTTCAATTATAGCGTCGCAAAGTTTTTCCGCTCTTTTTATGTCGGCAAAAAGATTATCATCGCTAAA
>JBAZGZ010000116.1:575-6024 GCA_041652615.1 Candidatus Omnitrophota bacterium
CTAGCTCCTTAACTACAGAATCAACGCTGCGCGCGGAATAATTTCTTTTTTGCCCAAGAGGATTTAAATTAAAAGTACAAAACTTACAGTTATAAGGACAGCCTCTCGCGCTTAATACGGAATCAAAAGTAAGATTCATCACATTAACGCCGTTTACGGTTAACCGATAATCATTATTTCTCAAAGAACGGTCAGGGGGCGTAATAGCGTCCACATTAGGCAACGGCCTGTTGGGATTATGAATTATCCTACCATCCTCCCGGTATGAAATGCCCAGAATATCCTTTAAAGGTGTGCCTTTAAATATTTCCCTTATCGTCTCCTCGCCTTCGCCTCTTACGATTATTTTAACCGGCGGACAGGTTTTAAAAAGCTCTTCTGTCATTTCCGTGGCTTTATATCCGCCTACAACCAAAGGAATATTTTCTGGCATACAGCTAAGCAGCCCACAGATTTCCTTAAATTGCCTGTCCCAGCCAATAGTTACACAAATAATATCAATTTCTCTTTTTATAAAATCAAGTAAATTAACGGGGTTGGTTAATTCTTTTTCATACCGCAAATCAAGTAATGTTATTTTGCCAACACAGTCTTTGCTGCTTGCAGCAACATATTCAAGGCCTGTCGGGGGAAAAAGCTTCATTACGCTGGTTGCGTGGCTTTCTATATAAGGATTCAGGAATAAAGCGTGTTTATATTTCATAATTTATAAATTAATGTTTAATTTACCGGGAGTGAAGCTCCACGGACTAAAGTCCGTGGCTTCCTCCTGAGAAGAAATCCCAAAAAAACATTCATCCAGCCCTTGTGCACAAGGGCTGGATTCATCCCTCGGGCTACCCAACAGGGTGGCCTGTTGGGTAGCCCGGGGATTTCTGCGAAGGATTAAATATAGAGAAATTCCCACAAAATTTTATTAGAAAGCGAAAAGGAACGCATTCGCGGCCCCCCCTCCATGAAACCAAGAACAAAAATAAGTAGTAACCATCTTACCATATTGCGCCTCATTTTTTTAACCCAAATATTCGCAATTAAGCATGTGGGTGGGGCCCCTTATCTATAAATTTCAAGCTACACTTGCTAGCTATTGCTAATAGACGGAATCCACATACTTTTTTCTGTAGAAATTGCGGTACTGTAGGAATGCAGCATTCCGAAATTGGAACATTGGATTGAATACCAGTCGATCTTTTTATTTTGCATTAATTCATCTTTTATTTCATCGGTCATAACAACACTGGTTTTCTTTTCGGAATGTATTTTTTGAATAACAAAGTTCTGATCTTCTTTTGTCAAAAATGAATAAACCGGAACAAGCGCGTGCCTGTCTACGATATTAACAAGATCTTCGGGGTAGATGTCTTTCTGAGACTCTGCTTCGATCTCAACAATGCTTAGCTGGCCGAATAAACCTCCAATTTTTTCCGACAAAGATACAGGATATGTGGTAATGGCAGGGATTTGCATTTTAAAAATAATTCTCGCCTTAGCTTCAACCGAAGAAATTTTAGCAGAGTAAGTACAGTTATATCTTACGAGACATTTTTCTTTAGAAACAGGGGTCAATTTTTCTATAAAATAAGGGTACTCAAAATCGATCTTGATAATTGAAGCGTGTAATTTCTTAAGATAGTCTTTTATGTTAACCTTTAGCGTCTTTGTTCCTATCCTATCCCGATGCTGGTGAACAATTTCAATAAATTCATCTATCCACCCGGCCTCAAATTCATTCATTATCCGCGCATTTATTGATGTATTTGCGACAGTACTCTGGCCTTCTGCCTTTACTTTTGATACCACTTTCATGGGAAAAGGCAAATTTTTCATACCTACATCTACTAGATATCTTTTTTCTTTCATGACTTTAAACCTCCTTATCAACCAGATTAATAGCTTTTTCGCTTAAAATTTTCCACTTATTATAATGCAAACAAAGGCTTTTTATTTTTGACTTGCCTGAATTAAGAATTATAGCACCGCTTTTATTATTCTTTATTTTACTCTTAAATCCAAGACAGTCAAGAAAATGACATATTCTCAAAATGAAATTTTTATTAGCTTCAAAATTATCCGTAGTAAAAACTATCGCGTCAACCCCTCCAAGGACAGAAATGAAAGCTCCTATATATCTAACAATATGGTATCGTAAGACCTCGCAAGCTTTATCAGAAAGACAGTTAAGGCCGCTCTCTCTGGACAGTAAATTGTTTATCCTTTCAAATGACATCCCTTGCGCATGAAGCTGAAAAACAATCGTTGGATCAATATCGCCGCAGGCATTAAGTGAAGGTATTCCTTCGATAGAGGTAAATCCTATCGTTGTTTCTACCGGGATTGCATTTTTTATAGCTGCTACATTGGGAAAATTACCAATGTAAACAGATACGACGTTCTTAATGTCTTTACCAAACACTCGCCTCGCTTGGCCCCATGCCCACTCATGCATCAGGCCATAACCGCCATAACGCCTAATGCCTTTTTTTCTAAGCTTATACGGTATCGCGTAAGTGCTGGTCTTTTTAGGAAGGCCGATAAAAAATGATGTATCACAAAAAAGCACATGACGAGCGTTAAAAAATTCTTTGAATAGGTAATTTGCTGTTTTATAGATAATACTGTTATGTTCCGGAAGAAATTTAATGCATCCCTCCATCCTAGCCAGCAATTTTTCGGTCAATAGTTTAATTGGTTTGTCAATTTTTTCTCCGCCGTTAGGCAATACATAGCCGAAGATTATTTTTTCCCCATTGCTTTTTTCCAAAATTTTTCTCCGGATTTTCTTAAGGCCTGGGGCATCAAAAACAATTCGATCCCGGGAAAAACATTCCTTCTTTATAATGCCCCACCGAATATATGGCGGATCCGGTTCAAAGATTACTATCATTTTTTTACTCCCAATAGTTTCAACCCTTCAAAACAAATGGCAAGTTCTTCTTCCGCGGGAAGAGAAATTACTTTAACTTTTGAATTTTTTGTATTCAACACAGAGATAACATTGCCGACGGCTTTGTAGTTTAGTCTTTTGTCCAGCGCGATGCCGCACCACTTCATTGCCTTACAAACTTTTTCTCTTATGAACGGATTCCGCAGGCCTATATCATCGGTAAACACCAACGCATCAATACCTCCAAGTATTGTTATATAACTGCCGATATATTTTTTCAGCCGATGCACATACATATCCAGCGCCAATTCTGCCTGCTCCCCTTCTTTGGATATATGGTGGATAATGTCGCGGATATCGCTTGAAAATCCGGAAATTCCTAATAATCCGCTATCTTTATTAAGCATGTCTATAAGATAATCGGGCCTATAACCGTATGTTGCCATTAAATATATTGTCAGCATCGGATCTATGTCTCCACAACGCGTGCTCATTATCAGGCCCGGCAGAGGCGAATACCCCATAGAGTTATCAATGGATGCCCCGTCACGAATCGCGGCAACGCTTGAACCTCCGGTTCCCAGATGGCACGCTACTATTTTCATTTTTTTTGGTGAGCGTTTTAAAAACTCAGGGATAACCCTGGCAACATAGGAATAAGAAAGCCCGTGAAAACCATATTTTCTGAATCCAAATTTTTGTATTATTTTTTTAGGCAGGGCATATGTGTACGCAGGATAAGGTATTGTTGAGTGGAACGCGGTATCAAACGCCGCATATTGTTTGATATGGGGAAATCTCTTAACACATTCCTGTATTACCTCAAGTATTACCGGATTATGGATTGGTGCCAGCGGTAAACATAGATATAATTTTTTTAAGATACCCTTATCAATAAATACTGATTTACTAAAGTAGGTACCTCCATTTACGAATCTGTGCCCTATATAGTCTATATTTATGCCGTTTTCATTTAGATATTGTAAGATAGAAATAGCTGCTTGCTTGTGATTTTTGAGAGGCGTTACGTCTTTACGAATTTCTCCTTGGAAAAAGTGTTCTATAAATGAAGGTTCTTCCCCTTTTACTCCGACCCGATGCGCCTTCCCGGATAAGACCACATTAACATCTTCATATCCTATTACGCCAAAGAGTTTATAGGTTAAGGATGAACTTCCGCAGTTAAAAACTAGGATATTCATTTTTTTCCGTTCTTAAGTATCGAAAAATTAATGCTTAGGTTTACCCGAAGCAAAAAATACTGCCCGCGCCACACTTTTGTGCACATCTACGTTCATAAAATTAGGAACGACTTCATTTTTTCCGGAGAGTGACGCGATTGTTTCAGCAGCAGCGAATTTCATGCGCGTGGTTATCTCGCGTGCCTGCGCGGCTAATGCCCCGCGGATAATCCCCGGAAATACAAGCGCGTTGTTTATTGTCCGGCCATCGAGTGAAATAGCTGCCCCTGCCTCTTCGGCGTCTTTCGGCCATATCTCAGGTATAGGATTAGCCATCGCAAAAATAATTGGGTGCTTATTCATAGTTTTGACCATATCTTTGGTAACGACGCCGGGAGCCGACAGGCCTATAAATATATCTTTACCGGGAAGTACATCCTTAAGAGCTCCTTTTTCCTTACGTTTATTTGTAATGCGAGCGATTTCTTTTTTATATTCATTCATGCCATCGGTTCTGCCTTCATAGATAGCTCCGGATCTATCGCAAAGCACTACATCCTTAAAACCGTACCCCAACAAAAGTTTTGCAGCGGCAATGCCAGCGGCTCCGGCTCCGTTTATTACGATACTTACTTTGTCTTTTCTTTTTTTAGTAATTTTAAGCGCCTTTATCAATGCGCCCAATATAACAGTTGCGGTGCCGTGTTGGTCATCATGGAATACAGGTACCTTTACTCTCTTCTGTAATTTTTCTTCGATCTCAAAACAAAGGGGCGCCTTAACATCCTCTATCATGATAACACCAAACGTTTCCGCGACGCAGGCAAGCGCATTAACAATCTCCTGGGCATTATCGCTTTTTAATAACAAAGGAACGCAACTCACATTAGCCATCTTATACAGTATAATTGATTTTCCTTCCATTACCGGCATCGCAGCCAGAATTCCTATATCTCCCAATCCTAAAACAGCTGAACCATTTGTCGCGATGCACACAGTATTGCCTATGGATGTATATTTCCTAGCAGCGGCAGGATTGGCAACGATGTAATTACAAACCCGAGCAACGCCCGGTGTGTAGATCATACGCAAATCATTGAGAGTCTCAACCTTCACGCGGGGCCTCATCTCTATCTTTCCGCCTTTATGCAGATTTAAAACCTCATCTTGTATATTTAATATTCTGTAACCTTTGAGTTTTTTAACCGCAGCGATAGCATCAAGAAAATGTTGGTCGTCGTCAAAAAACGCTATAATATCCCTTACGATATAGTTGGAAGTTAGATGTATCTTGGTTATGTCGCCTAAAGTCACCCCCTCTGTGCCAAGCGCGAGAGCAAGCGTGCCAAGAGCTCCCGGGACATCCAGATCGGAAGAGCACACG
>JBAZGZ010000117.1:0-6020 GCA_041652615.1 Candidatus Omnitrophota bacterium
AGTTCTCTTCAGTACGAGAGGACCTAGAGAAACGAACCTCTGGTTTTCCGGTTGTCCTGCCAAGGGCAAAGGCCGGGTAGCTATGTTCGGAAGGGATAAGCGCTGAAAGCATCTAAGTGCCAAGCCCACCCCAAGAATAGGTATCCCCATTAGGCTGGTCGTAGACTACGACCTTGATAGGCGCAGTGTGTAAGGCCCGTAAGGGTTTAAGCTAATGCGTACTAATCAGCCGATTGGCTTGGCCTTTTATATTTTTTTGTTCTGCAAAAAAGTATAATCCTTAGCCTTTTTCTTGCAAAAGAGTTAGAGGTGAAGGAAATTTTCTTCTCAAGGTTTGTTAGTAGTTTTACCAATACTTGATATAAGTTGTCTAAAGTTTTAAAACTTGGAGTGCCTTTACCGAGGGGGAAACACCCGTTCCCATTCCGAATACGGAAGTTAAGCTCCTCAGGGCCGATGGTAGTGTATTCGTAAGGATATGTGAGAGTAGGTCGGTGCTCCTTAAATTAAAAAGCCCTGCAGCCTAAAGTTGCGGGGCATTTTATTTGTAGGGACAGTCCCCGAATTAGCTCTATACGAAATTGTGCTTAGGGGGCTGCCCCTGATTTTAATATAGCTGTATACAGAGAGCCTTTCTGCCGCGCCATATTTCTGGGCGTCCTTACGGGAGTCACCTCTGCCAGTTAAAGAGCGAAAGATTGAAACAAACAAGAGGTGCCTCCTTTGAGGATATCATTTATTCAGAGTTAATTGTTGTTAAGGGGCACCCTAAAAGAATAAATCAAGATATTATGCTTTTTAAGTTTAAAGGCTATATTTGGATTGTTCCCTATGTTGAAGAAAAGGATTACATATTTTTAAAAACGCTATATCCTAGCAGGAAATATTCAAGGTTTTATAGAAAAAGAAAGACGCTGTTTTGAATGTTCGCGTGAACAGTCGTGACCTGGCTAGTATTAGGCAAAGGGCCAAAAAGTTGGGGATTAACCGGCGTAACTACAGATGTTTCTCGATGAGTAAAAGCACATAATCAAAAGTCAGGAGCAGGAATTTCATCCAACCCAATCATCCGCACTGAAGCGAGAAGCTCAGATTAAGAATTGGTCCCGCGCTATATTCCTGACTTTTTCGGGTTAGGCGTTTTTGATAAATGTCCGCTTCAGGGTATCCCCGAGGCGGCCGCGCCTGATTTCTCTTGCCATCACGCTTAAGTAAATGCGCGGTGCTACGAATAAGAAGGAGAGGATTTCTTTAAAGGTAAAAAACTTTACCACAAAAACAATCTTCCAGAGTATCTTCACGTACCTGAAAGGAGTATAGAAAGTAAATTTGATCCTGCGGCCTATTTTTTTTAAGGTAGCGTGGCTGTAGGTATCAGAATAAAGCTCTCCTCTGTATGTAACATGATATCCGGGAGTATTTAAGGCAAGTTCCCTAAGGGGAGAAAACTTTTCAATCCTTAGTTTATTGCAGGCAATGGAATCAACCCCGATCTCCTTGGCAAATTTACCGATTTCGAGCATTTCTTTTTCCGTCTCACCTATATTTCCGTATATAAAATAACCGTTATAAAAAATAGGGTATTTTATCAGGACTTTAAAATATCTTCTTATCATTTCCTGATTAAAACCTTTATTAAGCTGTTTTAATATCCAGTCATGAGGTGATTCGATTCCGATTAAGAGTACTTTGAATCCAGCCTTTACCATTTTTTTAAGCAGACCAGGATGTTTAGCGATATCAAGACGGGCCTGAGCCGCAAAGCGCTTATTAATTTTTCTAGCAATAATCAAGTCACAGATTCCCTCTGCTCTTTTATGGTCGGCAAAAAAATCGTCATCGCTAAATATTATTACGTTTGCTTTTAAGCCCTGTATTTCATCAACTACGGATTTTGCATTTCGGGTAGCATAATGTCTTTTTTGTCCGAGAGGATTTAAATCAAAGGTGCAAAATTTGCAGTTAAATGGGCAGCCCCGCGCGCTTAGTACAGAATCAAAACTTATATTTGCTATTTTTATGCCGTTTAAGGCAAATGAATATTCGTTATGTCGAAGTGTTCGGTCAGGCGCAACTAGAGTATCTACGTTGGGTAGTGGACGGTTAGGGTTATGTTTGATCAAACCATTTTCACGATAAGAGATACCTAAAATGTCTTTAAACGGCCTATATTTAAATATCTCTTTAATTGTTTCTTCGCCCTCGCCTCTAACAATAATATCGATAGTGGAACATTCTTTGAAAAGTTCTTCTACTTTTTCGGTAGCCGTATAACCACCTATGACTAGTGTTATATTATCTGGCACGCGGTTAAGGATTTGGTAGATCTTATCGAGTTGGCGGTCCCAACCTATACTGACGCAGAGAATGTCAAACTGTTTGGATATAAAGGCAATAAATTTTTCCGTATCACACAAGTCCGGCTCATACCTTAAATCCATAAGGGTGATTTTGTCGACCAGTCCTTTAGCACTCGTAGCTACATATTCAAGCCCCGTAGGAGGGAAGAGCATCATTGTGCTGTTAGCGCTACTTTCAATATAGGGGTTTAGAAATAAAGCGTGATTGTATTTTATGTCAGTCTCCTTCTAATGAAAAACAATGTTTATTCTATCATTAAATAGTTATTTGTCCAATAGATAAAATGATAAGGTTTGACGTATTCGTTTTATTTACTTATCCATTATCGCGAGGAAATATCCTCTCTTAACCTAGAATATTTTTGATATATTGAGGATTACGCATATAATTACTTTAATAAAGTCAGAGAGTTTTCTCCTCGGCTCATACGATAGGGACCCCAAATTATATTTTTGCTTTTCTGCGAAGATTTTGAAAACCGAAATATAAGAAACTAATAGGGTTGAGTTGTATAACCTGAAGTTCGAACCGAGCCGGGTCAACCAGCTGGGATACAGGATGGTGATGAAGTAATAGGTTGGCAGCATCTAATTACATAACTACTTCAGTTTTGTTTGGTTAATGCAGGTGAGATTAGAACAGGTAGTTCTACTCTAAGATAAAGGCTAGGATTGATTATTCCAATCGTGGTCTTTTGTTTTTTGAAGCTGTGTCTATAGAGTCTTTCTGCCGCGCCGTATTTCTGGGCGTCCTTACGAGGTTAACCTCTCAAATTTTTCAATAGCTGTGTGTGGTGGGTTTTTTATCTTTATTTGGTATGTTTCTTAACCAGGGGAGGGGAAGCGTTTAGGAATTTTTTATAAACAGAGAGTATGTCTTTGGTGATTCTTTCTTTGCTATATTGTGCTTCAACCATTTGCCTTCCGGTATAGCCGAGCCTGTCCCTTAATTTTTTATCACCTAAGAGATTGTTAATTTTTGCCGCTAAAAGTTCGAAGTCTCTTACGGGAATAACATATCCGTTTATCCCATCGTTGATAACCTCGGGCATTCCTCCGGAGTTAGTAACAATCATCGGTTTTGCAGTGGCCATTGCCTCAAGCATGGTCAAGCCGAAAGGCTCGCTACAACTGGAAGGATAGATGCATATATCGCTTACCGCATAGAGCCTGTTCATTTCCTCCAGAGAATAAGCGTCAACGAGGCAGTTTTTCTCCAGTTTAAAGTGTTTTATCAGGCTCACTAAATATGCGATATCTTTCTGCTGGGTTTCGCCCCAATCAATAATATTTTTTGAGCCTGCTAACACCAGCATAATATTGGGATATTTCTGTTTCACCAGATTTATCGCTTTAATGCTTATATCGCAGCCTTTGGCTAAACCGATTCTCGCAGGATGAAAAACTATCCTTTTGTTCTTCAATTGGGGATATTTTTTAAGTGTTTTTGCAGGGTTTACTTTAGGGCGGAATTTATTTTGGTCAATCCCGTGATGTATCGCGGTGATTTTTCTATCATCTATACCAATACCGATGAGCTCTTTTTTTATAAAGTGGCTGACAGCAATTATATGTGTCCAGTCTATTTTGTGGGTGAGCTCTAAAAACAGAAGGTCATCCCAGACATTATGAGCGGTGAGGATTAAGGGAATGTTTTTTTGTTTAGCCAAATCAGAAATAGTTTCGGCATGGATCTTGCTAAAGTAATGCAGGTTATGGACATGGATTATGTCGGCGCGGCTCTTTTTTAAAAAAAAAGAAAAAACTTTATACAACTCTTCTCCCAGGCCCTCTAATCCTCTTTTGTAAAGCCAGTTAAGGTCCATTATCGGGATACGGTATATCTCTATGCCTTTATATCTATATCTGGTTTTTGCGCCTTCTGCCGTCCCGGTAAGCAAGCTGACCCGATGCCCCAACTTGGCCATTTGGGATAAAATTATAACAAGATGGGTTTCTACGCCTCCAACTATAGGAGGAAAGCCCCAGTGCAGATGCGCTATGTTTAATTTATTTTTTCTCATCATTAGTAGTGATATCCTTCCGTTGAAACAGGCCCCTTTCTCTCGAAAACATATTTTTTATTCCGCTTGATAGAGGTAATTTTATCAAAGATTCCCAAATCTAATTTTTTCTTTTTATGAGAAAGCGCTTTTATGCCGATGGTATCATTTGTTAACTCTAATTGTAGCATATCGTTTTTCCAGGATAAAGAAAAAACCATTTTTTTCCAGCTGCGTGGCATCAGGGGATTTATACACAGTCTTTCCCTGGCAATGCTTATACCGGCAAAACCAAAGATTACTGCCTGCCAGGTTCCGCCTAAACTGGCTCCGTGCATACCTTCTCTGGTATTATTGTAGAGATTGCTGATATCCATGCGCAAAGAAACATTGAAAAGGCTATACGCCATTTGCAAATTGGAACAGATGCAAGCAATGATCGAATGAATAGACGGAGAGAGAGAGGATTTATGCAAAGCCCTTTCTATATAAAAATTGTAGTTTGCTAATTTTGTCTTTAAAGAGTAGACATCAGATAATAAATACATAAGCATCAGGGTGTCTGCCTGTTTTACTAGCTGGGTTTTGTCCAGGTGTTTGGTTTTTAGTTTTGGGGATATGATCGGAATACCGTTTTCATCAGTTTCAGAAACTAAGACCTTTTTCAATCTAAAATATCCGTCAAATTGCTCGATAATTCGGTCATGAGTAATATTTTCGTATAGCAGAGGGGCTATTTTTTTCCAATTTTTTACCTCCTCCTCTTTGAGCCGTAATTTTTCTTGCAGGCCAAGGCACAGGGAAGGTGAATCCTTTCTGATCTTTTGGAATAACCTGTATGCAGTAATCAGGTTCCACTTCGCCATTATATTAGTATAAGCATTATTGTTTACATTCAGATGAAATTCGTCCGGCCCCATAACTTGTTTTATTTTATATTTCCTGGTTTTCTTATCAAACACAGACCTGGAGGCCCAGAATCTTGCTGTTTCAAACATGATTTCATAACCGAAGTCCCGCATAAATTTTTCATCTTCCGTAACTACGTAATATTTATAGAGTGCATAACTGATATCGGAAGTTATGTGATGCTCAAATTTATGCGTGAGTATCTTTATGATGCTGCCATCGATATCTTTTGCCCATTCTGGAGTTTCTTCTTCTCCTGTATCGGCTGATTCCCAGGGGAATTTCGCCCCCCTAAAACCATCTTTGCCGGCAAGCTGCCTTGCCGCATGTAATCTTTTGCTCCTGTAAAGAAGCATATTTTTTGCTACTTCAGGAAAATTAAAAAGATAAAAAGGCATCAGGTATATTTCCGTATCCCAGAAGATGTGCCCACGATATCCTTCGCCGCTTAAGGTCCTTGCGCCGATACTGGAGAAGCCGTTATCCGTATTGGCGCAGATAAGCATATGGTAGATATTAAAGCGTAAATTCTGTTGCAGGTTGGCGGTTCCTTCGATGAGAATATCCGCTTTTTTCCAGAGTTTTTTCCAGGCCTGTATATGATTTCTAATCAAGTCTTCAAATTTAGCATGAAATGTTCCGAAGAATGTTTTGAAGGTTTTTTGCTTGTATTTAGATAGGTTATTATCGCAGGGAAAACGTTTAATATAGAATATCTTCGTAAAGGTAATAGTCTGATTTTTTTTCA
>JBAZGZ010000118.1:0-5939 GCA_041652615.1 Candidatus Omnitrophota bacterium
AATCGTTGATATTCTAGAAACAATAGCAGAATATAAGGAATCAGCAAAGAACAATAATCATGTGACAATAACTATTGGAAATAAAAATTCACGTTCCAGCCGTATACACATTGATTTTACCGGCGGAACCGAAGGCCCGGTAAATATTTACGACAAATTAGCTTCTTCCGGAATAGACACGATAATTGCCATGCATCAATCGGAAGAGCATTTTAAAAAATGCAGAGAGTGTAACATTAATGTTATCGTGGCCCCGCATATAGCGTCCGATAATTTAGGCATAAATATTATGCTTGATCATTTAGAGAGCAAAGAGAAATTCAAGATATACGAGTTTGCCGGTTTCCGTAGATTTAGCCACAAGAAATAGAAGCGGATGCCCGCGGATCAAAACGCGGATAAACGCACAGAGTGGGCGGTAATCCGCGTAAATATCCGCGGCAATCCGCTTCTACAACAAATATGATACCTCAATCTTTCATAGACGAAATACAAACAAGAACTGATATTGTTGAGATAATATCAGGCTACATCCCATTAAAGCGAGCCGGTAGAAATTTTAAAGCAAACTGTCCTTTCCACGGAGAAAAAACCCCTTCCTTTATGGTAAGCCAGCAAAAACAGATTTTTCATTGTTTTGGCTGCAATGAAGGCGGTGGTGTAATCCAATTTCTCATGTTGTATGAGAAAATGACCTTTATCGAGGCGGTTGAAACTCTTGCCAAGCGTATCGGGCTTACCATGCCAAACATTAGCCAGGAAAAAGACAGATTCAAAAATATTCTTTACGAATGTCTTGATGAAGCGTCTTTGTTTTTCTATAATAATCTTATTGAAGACAAAAATTCAAGCGCCGCTCAAATTTATCTTAACAAACGAGGCATCGGGACAGAAGTAATAAAACAATTCCGTTTAGGGTATTCTTTAGGTAGAAATACCCTTATAGATTATCTACGTAACAAAAATTTTACTTTGCAGGTTCTTGAAAAAGCGTCGCTTGCCGTGTCCGGCGGCCAGGGATACAGGGATTTATTCCGTGAACGAATAATGTTTCCTATTTTCGATATACGTTCGCGTGTGATTGGTTTTGGCGCAAGAACCATAAGCACAGCCGATAATATTCCCAAGTATATAAATTCAATCGAAAGCCAGCTTTATTCCAAACGTGAACAGCTTTACGGACTTAATTTCTCGAAAGATGAGATTGCCAAACTTGATGAGGCAATTGTCGTAGAGGGATACCTTGATATGATTATCCCTTTTATGTACGGTATAAAAAACATCGTTGCTTCATCCGGGACAGCTTTAACGGTTGAGCAGATAAGGCTACTTCGGCGCTATACGCAGAATATAACTTTAGTTTTTGATTCTGATAAGGCCGGGCAAATGGCAACTCTCAGAGCCCTTGATCTTTTACTTGAAAATGATTTAAAGGTAAAGGTCGTGCGTATCCCGCAAGGCTATGATCCGGATTCGCTCCTTCGGGCCAAAGGCAAAGATTTTATGCTTAATTTGCTTAAAGAGAAGAAAGACTTCTTTGAATTTAAAATGGATGTTTTGAAGAAGATGTACGATATCGAGTCTATTTCCGGAAAAACAAAAATTGCCCAAGAGATATTTGTTACCCTTAATAAGCTAAGCAGCGAAATAGAAAAATACGAATACATAAAAAAGCTTTCCCCTTATTTAAAAGTCAAAGAGGAAATTCTTATTGCCGAATTTAAGAAAAGTTTTTCAAAAAAAGATACAAGAACGCAAAGTGTCGCTCAAAACCGGGCGAATGAGCTTTTTCCGGTTACGGAAAAAGTCCTTTTAAAATTTATGTTTTCCAATAAAAAAGCTTTTTCGCTTATAAGAAAGAATTTACACGAAGAGGATTTCGCGTATCCGCTTGCAAAAAAAACTGTATCTTATTTTTTTAAGAACTATAATAATGGAGATGTAGATTTGTCTTCCCCGAGGATTATCGCATCTATCGACGATAAAGAGGTTAGCGGTTTTGTTTCAAAGATTTTAATGGATGACGATATACCTCTGGACAGCGAAGTTTTTAAAAGCAGCGTTATTAAGTTGCGTGAGATTAGGGGGAGGAATATAAAAACAAAATTGCGCAAAGATATAAAAGAAGCTGAGAATACCGGCAACAAAGAAAGGTTGAAAGTTTTAATAGATAAATTTAATAAAATGAACCCAGCCCTTCCAGAGCAAAACTTATAAAGATTAGGGTAAAATAATTATTAAAAAGTTTTCAAAAAGGAAGGGCTTGGTGAATAGCGAGGTAAAAGATGCATAAGAAAAAAGTTTTGGACAGAAGCATTGAACAGTTGGTTGAACTAGGTAAGAAGAAGGGTTATCTTACCTATGATGAAATAAACCATTTTCTTTCCGAGGACGTGGTAAGCGCGGAAGAGATGGACGTTGTTTTTGAACGGCTGGATAATCAGAATATAAGTGTTTTGGAGTCAGCGGAAGTTGAGGAGTGGGAGAGAGAAAAAGAAAAGAAAGAAGTCCACGTCGTATCCAGCCCCGTAGATGACCCGGTTAAGATGTATCTTAAGCAAATGGGTCAAATCCCACTGCTAAGCCGCGAAGAAGAAGTAAGACTTGCCAAAGAAATAGAAAGCAAGGAAGAAGCGTTACGCGATGAAATTTTCGCAACCGTTATAGCCAAAGACGCTTTTCTGGATATTTCGCAAAAGCTTTTTGTGGATGAGCTAAACGCGGATGATTTTGTCAAAGGTGAAATTAAGAATAAAGAGAGGGAAATTAAAAGGATTAAGAAGCTATATAGTAAGCTGGTACGGGTAAAACACGTCGACGTTCAAAAGAAGGTACTTGAAGCGTTCAACTTTACGATAGTAATAATCGAACAGATAATTTTAAATATTCAGCATATTTACCGGGAAATAGAAAAAAATAACAGAAAAGTTGGTACGCTTCGCGGCCGCGGCGCGAACGAAGAAAAACGCCATTTAGCCCGCGAGAAAAAAGCGCTTATAAGAAAGATTGGTTTCGCGGAAGAAGAGATAAAAGGCAGATTAAGGACTATTCTTGAAAAACAAAGGTTTTATAATGAAGCCAAGCGAACGCTTGTTGAGGCAAATCTTAGGCTTGTTGTGAGTATCGCGAAAAAATACGTGAACCGAGGGCTTTCTTTTCTTGATCTGATACAGGAAGGCAACATCGGGTTAATTAAAGCTGTTGAGAAATTTGAATATGAGCGAGGGTATAAGTTTTCAACTTACGCAACCTGGTGGATACGCCAGGCAATAACGCGCGCGATAGCTGATCAGGCGCGAACCATAAGGATCCCCGTGCATATGACGGAAACCATAAATAAAATAATCCGTATCTCACGGTTGTTTATACAGGAAAAAGGCCGTGAACCGACATCCGATGAACTTTCAAAAGAGTTAAGGCTTCCTATTTCAAAAATAAAAGATATCGTTAAAGTATCTCAGCAGCCGATTTCAATCCACACTCCGATAGGAGATGACGGAGATACTTATTTTGGCGATTTTATCGAAGATAAAAAAGCTGTATCTCCGGCAAATGCAACAGTTTATTCTATGCTTAAAGAAGAGTTGCAGCAGGCTATGGAAAGTTTGACTGAAAGAGAAAAGAAAATTTTAATCTTAAGATTTGGCATTGAAGACGGTACGCCAAAAACTCTCGAAGAGGTCGGTACTATTTTTAAAGTTACACGCGAGCGTATTCGTCAGATTGAAGCAAAGGCTTTAAAGAAACTGAAACACCCCAGCCGTTCCCGCAGGCTTCAGGCATTTCTGGAATTGACTATCTTTCGCGGCAAATATCACGCCGCGTAAAGCGTAAATTAGTATAAAGAATAGAAAAATCCTAAACTCTAAACAAAATCAAAACGTTTTGAGTTTATGGTTTTTTGTTTAGGCTTTAAAAGCTAATGTTTAGAATTTAAATATATTCGGATTTACTTAGGGTTTCTGATTTAGTGTCCCGGATCAAAATATCTATGGTTATACTTGAATTATTGCCTATCGCGTTATATACTTTATCTAATATATAAAATCATCTTTAAAGATTGTTCCGTTCATAAAACGGATGTATATGATGAGAAAAATTTTTACCTTGCTTTTGTTTATAATTTTCCTTTCAAGCCCTTTTTTGTTTTTACAAGCTCAAAATACCGAAATCTTAACCATCGCCACTTACTACCCCGCGCCTTCCGGCGTATACCAAAACTTAAGGTTATTCCCTACTGCTGCCGCGCCTCTAACTGCCTGCGATAGCGCAGATGAAGAAGGCACGATGTATTATAATAATGATACTAACCAGCTTATGGTTTGTAGAGAAACTAGCCCATTAAATTTTAACTGGCAGCCAGTTGGCGCGGGCTTCTGGACTCAGGCAGGTAACTTTCTTTACTCTAATGATTCAGACTGGAATGTGGGGATTGGGACGGATAATCCGCAGAGAAAATTACATATTGTGGGTTCAGATAACGGCACCCCCTCAGTACTTTCCATACAAAATATTGACACTACGGATGGTAATGGGTTATGCCTTTCTTATCGCGGAGTTACCACAGGTGTAGGAGCAGACAATTTTGCCGAATTTGCCTCTGTAAAAAGTAGATTCGTAAACCATTCGGCATCAGGCAGGGTTGGCGCGCTTGATTTTCATGTTGCTGGTCCAGGTGGTTCAATCGCATCAACCCCCGCAATGACTATTGATGGTAACTGGAATGTAGGTATAGGTATTGGAACAGGGACTCCGCAAGCCAAAATAGATGTTGCAGGGGGCGTGCGTGTCGGCCAAGTTGACGCTGACGGAAATGGCGCAGGGCAGTGTGACGCAACAGGATGTACAGCGAATAATGCCGGTACTTTAAGATACTGCAGTAATACAATACAGTATTGTGATAACAATACCTGGAAATCGATTGGCGGAGGACAATTCGGAGGGGTTTTTATTAGGAAAAAGGCCGGAGGCGCTCCATCGTGTTCAAGTAACACTTGTGTTGCTAAAAATCCATATACTGACAGTTGTTCGTGTCCGGCAGGTTACAGCGTATATGATGGGAATGCTGCTTTTAGCAGCAATTTATGGTGTGGAGCCGACTATTACAAGCTATGTCAATGTTATAAATAATACACTTATCGAATAAAGGGTTATCTCTACATAGATGATCCCTGTTGCGGTGTTTCTTTGTATACGTTAGTTATTATTCCTATGTATTTGGATTAAGCTCTTCAAGGCCAATGGCGCTGCTCTTGTATATGATCCTGTCCCGACCCCTACGGTTTTCCTAAAAACTTTAATCCTGCGCAGAAATCCCCGGGCTTTATAGCCCGGGGGATGAATACTCTTTGGGATTTCTGCTCAAGGTGAGCCTCGGACTTTAGCCCAACAGGGCATCCTGCTGGATAGTCCGAGGGGGCTCCACTCCCCTGCAAAGTGACTCAATTCGTATCTGTGAATTTCATTTGCAATAAAGCGTTTTTCATCTATAATTATTTTCTATGGACGATTTTAAAATTAACCTTAGTGAAAAGGAAATTCCTTATAGCTGGTATAATTTAGCTCCAGACTTACCTTTTGAGCTTTGGCCTCCGATAAATCCCGCAACCGGTAAACCTCTGGTTAAGGATGATCTTCGGGCTATTTTTCCGATAAGCCTCATTGAACAGGAGATGAGCCAGGCAAGGTGGATAGACATGCCTTTGGAAGTAAGAAATATCTACAGGCTTTGGAGGCCGACACCTTTGCGCCGCGCAAGACGCCTTGAAAAATATCTAAAAACAAAAGCCCGTATCTATTATAAAGATGAGAGTGTTTCTCCAACAGGCAGTCATAAGACAAACACAGCCATAGCACAGGCGTATTATAATAAAAAATCCGGCATAAAACGTCTGACCACAGAAACCGGCGCGGGCCAATGGGGTGCGGCTTTGAGCTTC
>JBAZGZ010000119.1:0-5916 GCA_041652615.1 Candidatus Omnitrophota bacterium
AAACATACTCTGATTTGTAAGGGCTGGGTTCATATTAAAATTTATTCACCCCAAGTGAAACCAACGGGTTGCGTTCCCTATCGAAATTCCATTCTTTCCTGCTATATTTATTTTCGAGCAAATACCCGCTCATTTCTTTTTCTTTTTGAGAAAAATCCTGGTGAATAAACTCCACATTGAAAATATGTTCAAAACTCTGCTTAAGTATCCCGGAAAGCTCAAAAAATTTTGTCTTTTTATTTAGAAGAGCGTCTAGATAAATGGTCTTATCCTGTAATGCGGTTACGTTTTCTATTGAGTTCTCTATTACCTCAAAATCAATTTTTTGCGGAATACTCCCATGCTGAAAAATAACGTTGCGCTTTCTTCTTTGAGCATTGCCGCCTATTTTTTTTCCGTTTATAACAAAATCAAAATGCTCATAGCTTGAAAAACAAAAATTTTCATATCTACCGATATTTTTGTAAAATAAATACTTCGCAAATTCTGCGTGAAGCCCAAGCCTTTTATAGAATTCTTTAATGAATGAGCATAATATTTCGTAAGATTTCTTTACCTCTCGAGGCAAATCCAAATCCTCCAAAGAACAAGTTATACTGTAAGTAATCTCATTATCATGCAGGATTGCCGCGCCGCCGGTAAGACGACGCACAAAAGGAATTTTGTTCACCGGTTTTAATATTTTTTTTGGATCCTGATTATAGCCCGTAGATAAGAAGGGCTTATCCCATCCATATATTCTTAAGGTTGGTACTTTTGAAGCCAGATACGAAGAAAGCAGCGCTTCGTCAATTGCCATATTCAAATAGCCATCTCTCTTCCCATCCAGAATTAAGCGCCAATTTTTATTCATGTTTTAATATCAGACGACAGAGGTCAGAAGACAGACAACAGAAGTCAAAAAATAGATAATAAACACATTTTTGTCTTCTGTCATCTACCCTCTGTTATCTGTCTTCTGTTGTCTGTTATCTGCCCGGATGCCATCTCAAATTAGGATTCCTTGCGGCTTTAACTTCATCTACTCTTTTTACCGGTGTTTGATGCGGAGCATCTTTTATACTTTGCGGATTGTCTTCTATTTCTTTGTTTATTTTTAGCATTGTCTCTATAAAATAATCCAGGGTTTCCTTGCTTTCCGTTTCTGTAGGCTCAACCATTAAAGCCTCTTTAGCAATGTGCGGAAAATACATCGTCGGAGGATGCATACCATAATCGATTATTCTTTTGGCTATGTCTAAAGCGGAAATTCCTTTTTCTTTCTGCCGCACACAGGAAAAAACCACTTCATGCATACTAGGCTTATCCGATGCTGTATTATACTGACTTTTTAATTTTGCTTTTATATAATTTGCGTTTAGCGTTGCGTTCTGTGCAACTCTTGGTAATCCTTCTCTACCAAGCCTTAGTAAATATGCGTAAGCCTTTACCAACACAGAAAAATTTCCATAGAAAGCTCTGAGTTTTCCTATGGAATGTTTTATCTTATAATTAAAATAAAATTTATTATTCTTTTTGTCTACCAGCGGGCAGGGAAGAAAATCCAAAAGCTTGCTGTTTACGCCTACTGCTCCGGCGCCCGGACCTCCACAACCATGCGGCGTGGAAAAAGTTTTATGTAAATTAAGGTGGATTACGTCAAAACCCATAAGAGCCGGATTAGTTATCCCTAAAAGCGGATTAAAATTCGCTCCGTCATAATAAAGAAGCCCGCCATTTTTATGAATCATATCACTTATCTCTAATATATTTTCTTCAAATAATCCAAGGGTATTGGGGTTGGTAAGCATAATCGCCGCGACCGTATTGTCTAAAGCCTTATTTAACTTATCCAGATCTATCAATCCATCTTTATTACTTTCCACAACCACAGTTTCATAGCCGCACATAGAACTCGTTGCCGGATTTGTTCCGTGCGAAGAATCAGGAACAATAACTTTTCTTTTTTTATTTTTGTTAAGCTTATGATATTTTTTCACCATAAGCATGCCGGTAAGCTCCCCTTGCGCGCCGCTTGATGCCTGAAAAGTAAAACGGCTCATTCCGGTTATTTCGCAAAGCAATTTTTCGAGATTATAAATAAGTTCTAATGCGCCTTGTAAGTTGTTTTCTTGTTGGTATGGGTGGATATTCAAGAAACCCGGCAGGCTGGCTAGTTCTTCATTTATCTTTGGATTATATTTCATCGTGCATGAACCAAGAGGATAGAAATTGGTATCTACTGAAAAGTTGAGCCGTGATAAATTAGTATAATGCCTGACCACATCAAGCTCGCCCAACGATGGAAGGCTTAAATTGCTACGCAAAACATCTTGCGGCAATAAATCATTAGCTTTCTTCAAAGTAATATCAGGCTTATTTATGTAATTAGTTTTTCTGCCGGATGATGTTTTGTCAAAAATTACTCGTGTGTCCATATTAGTTTATAACGGTTTTTAATATTTCAATAAAATTATCAATCTGTTCTTTGCTTTTTACTTCTGTACAGCAACTCAAAATTCCATTTTTAAGTTCCGGATAAAACTTATCAAGGGCCAAGCCGGCGATGATTTCCTTTTTATATAATTTCTTTATCAAAACTTTTGGATTATCCACGCTCCAGACAAACTCATTAAAAAAATACTTGGAAAGCTCAAGTTTTACGCCTTTAATTTCGCTAAGCCTGTCGTATAGATAATGCGCTAGATTCAACGAATACAGAGCGCAATTATATAAACCTTCTTTACCCATTAAAGATAAATACACCGCCGCGGAAATTGCATTCAGGGATTGATTTGAACAGATATTGCTTGTTGCTTTTTCTCTTTTTATATGCTGCTCTCTTGCCTGCAGGGTAAGGCAATAAGCCGGTTTACCTTCTTTGTCCGTGCTTTTTCCGACTATGCGTCCCGGCAACTGCCTTAAAAATTCATTTCTGGCAGCGATAAAACCAAAACTCGGCCCACCAAAATTTAAGTTCCCTCCTAAAGCCTGGCCGTCACCACAAACAATATCTACCCCTTGCGCCGCGGGCTCTTTTAATATTGCCAGGCTCATTGGATTTGCAACTTGTATTGTCAATACACCTTTTTCTTTAGCTAAAGAAGATATTTTTTGCACATTCTCGATTACTCCAAAAAAATTCGGGCTTTGCAAGGCAATACAAGCTGCATCATCATCTAACGCTAACAAGCTAATATCGGTCAATCCCTGTCTTTCAAAATTTATTTCCTGGATTTTGAAATTAAGGCCACTCAAATATGTATAAAGTGTTCTTTTATACTCCGGATGAATGGCCGAAGAAATAATGACTTTATTACGCTTGGTTATCCTTAAAGACATAAGCACGCTTTCAGCTAAACTGCTTGCTCCGTCAAATAAAGAAGCGTTCGAAACATCCATCCCTGTTAAAAGACAGATATAACTTTGGTATTCGTATATTGCCTGAAGTATCCCTTGAGAACATTCAGCCTGATAAGGCGTATAAGCAGTTAAAAATTCTGCGCGGGAAACTATTGGATTTAGTGCGGATGGTACATAGTGGTTATATGACCCTGCGCCTAAGAATGAATTAAATTCATTTACGGTTTCATTTTTATCTGCCAAAGAAGTAATGAAATTTCTTAACTCGGCCTCAGATAATCCGGAGGGTATGTTTAAATTTTTATTGATCCTGATTTGGCTGGGGAAATGCCGGTACAAATCATCCAGACTCGATACGCCTATCGCACCGAGCATTTCTTTTATATCGTTTTCTGTATTTAAAATATATGGCATATGTTTAGATGCGGGTTGCCGCGGATTTACGCACGGTATTGTGCTTGCGTTTATCCGCGTCAATATCCGCGGATATCCGCTTCTACTCCTCAATGGGCTTCTTTTGCGACAAACTCTTTATACGCTGCTTCATCCATAAGACTATCTGCTTCACTGTTATTTTCTACTTTAATTTTAAACATCCAACCGCGCTCCAAAGGCGATTCATTGACCCATTGAGGGTTATTAATCAGATCCTTATTTATCTCCGTGACCTCTCCGCTTAATGGGGAATAAAGTTCGCTGGCAGCTTTTGTTGATTCTATTGTGCCAAATTGAGAATTTGCTTTTAATTTCGCGCCTGTTTTCGGTAATTCTATAAAAACAATATCCCCCAGTGACTTCTGCGCGTAATCGCTTATTCCTATCATGGCTACATTAGCATCTATTTTTGCCCACTCGTGCGTCTTGGAAAATCTTAAAGACATGTTAACCTCCTGATTATAAATGCGGATATCCGCTTCTATTTTGTGGTTCTCCTGCTTATAAAATTAAAATTAGCTATTCTAGCTTTATAAAATTTATCCCTTATTTTTATATCTACAGATTGTCCGTCTGCAGAAAAATATTTTTCCACATAAGCCATGCCTATAAACTGATTTAAATTCGGGGAATAGGTTCCACTGGTTACCTCGCCGATAACTTTTCCATCAACATAAATCGAATAACCTTGCCGCGCGATAGCTCTCTCCTCCATAACAAAACCAACTCTTTTACGGGTAATTTTTTCTTTATTAATTTTTTCTTTGGCAATGAAATTTTTATTTAACTTAGTAACCCAACCCAAAGAAGCTTCAAGCGGATTGGTCTCGTCATTTATCTCATGGCCATATAGGGGGTAGCCTGCTTCGATGCGCAAAACATCTCTTGCGCCCAAACCGCTCAAAACCAAGCCTTCTTCTTTGCCATATTTTAAAATGAAATCCCAAATATGAGGCGCAAGCGCGTTTTCGCAATAAATTTCAAAACCATCCTCTCCGGTATATCCGCTTCTCGATACTATAATTTTTTTATCCTCAAACAGCAATTGCGTAAAACGCATATACTTTAGATTTTTTACTTCAGAACCGAATATTTTTTCTATGATAGAAACTGCTTTTGGGCCTTGTAAAGAAAGCAAAGAGGTATTACTGCTTTCGTTGATAATTTCTAAATCCGATTTATTTTCTTTTGTATATTTACCATCACGCATTTTGAACATTAGCCAGTTATATACCTTATCCGTGTTTGAAGCATTAACCACACATAAAAAACCGTCTCCCAGATTGTATACCATAAGATCGTCTACTATCCCGCCCTTATCATTAAGAAAAAGATTGTATTGCAATTGTCCTTTTTTAGTAAGAGAAATATCGTTCGGGGTAAGGCTTTGCAGAAAGCTTAGCGCAGCTTTGCCTCTTATATATATCTCGCCCATATGCGAGGCATCAAAAAGGCCGCAAGTAGTACGCACTGCTTTGGCTTCCTTAAGTATACTCGAGTATTCTACAGGCAGGGCCCAGCCGGAAAAATCTACAATATGGCCATTATTTTCTACGTGTTTTTCGTAAAGAGGAGTTTTGAGCGGTTCCATTTTTGCCTCACTTCGTTCGGCGACACAGATCAACACAGATTCTAAGACGCAGATGATCGCAGATAAAATTATTTGTGATCATCTGTAATTTTTATCTGTGATTACAAAAGAATGTATAATTTTACCACATAAATTTTAGAAATCTACACATAAATAACCCTGCATCTTTGTAGGGAACGGTCGCGACCGTTCCCTACAAATTCAAAAATAAAATATACAATCGCGCGAATTAACGCCGTAAAATGAACGATAAGGTCCGCTTATCGGTTGCATTTCTTCGATAAGAAAAGAACCCCTTATCGGAACACAGGCTGCAAATATTTAGATCACAAAAATTATCCTCTTTTAAACCGTAGATTTCAAGATTTTTACTGGCAAAACTTATCGGGTCAAAATATAATTTACCGGACGATTGCTTAATAAATTCCGAAAAACCGTTATAGGTTAAAAAATCTTTCCCTACTGCATAACACGACTGGCGAAGCCCTACTCCAGCAAGCACCTTGAATGTATCCAGGTTTTCTTTTATGTTACTGAGTATCCCCTCT
>JBAZGZ010000120.1:0-5916 GCA_041652615.1 Candidatus Omnitrophota bacterium
CAATGGGTAATATTCATGTGCCGCAGGAAGCGTTTCTTGAAGTACTTAAGATGTAGGGTTAGAAACCAGAGTGCTGAAACCAGAGGTTGAGAAAATAGTCTGGTTTCTGGTTACTGGTTTCAGGTTTCACAAAATGATACACAGATTAGGTAATATCTGATATAATAAATAAATTATTGAACCCAACCCTTCTAAAACACATTATGATTATCTGTGAAATGATAGAAAATTTGATAAGAAAAAAGGGTTGGAGTAAAAATAATGATTTTAAAAAAGGAAGGGCTGGGTGAAGGATAAAATTAAACAAAAAAGTGCTTTACGTGAATGGGTAGAGGCTTTTGTGGTCGCATTGGCCTTGGCTATTTTTGTAAGGACATTTTTCTTCCAGATATATAAGATTCCCACGACTTCAATGGTCCCAACTCTTATGCCGGGCGATAAGATTTTTGTAAGCAAGGTTGCCTATGGGCCAAAAGTTCCATTTACCCCTTTAAGGCTTCCCGGGTTAAAGAGTCTCGAGAGAGGAGAGGTCGTTGTTTTTGTCCCACCCAGCGATAGGAATAAAGCATACATTAAAAGGCTCATCGGTTTAGCTGGAGACCGTGTACTTATAAAAGATGGAAATATTTATGTAAACGGAAAACAAATAGCTGATCCGCGTATAGCCCGTAATTATTACTATAACCAGGGCCAATGCGTCAAAGACGATAAAGAAGTAATTGTGTCAAAAGGAAAATATTTTTTTCTTGGAGATAACAGTATAAATTCCCAGGATAGCCGGTATTGGGGAGTTGCTGACGAAAAAGATATTATAGGTAAAGCAATATTTATCTGGTGGCCGCCTAAACGAGTAGGAATGATAGAATGAGTCTTGCCGATAAGCTGACTATTTTAAGAATTCTTCTTATCCCTGTTTTTGTTTCTCTCCTTTTCTATTTTGATGTAAACCGCCCCTATCTTAGATATGTAGTTTTGCTTGTTTTCGGAGTGGCAGTTCTTACCGATTTTTTTGACGGGCTAGTCGCTCGGATAAAAAAAGAGAAATCAGAAATCGGCCAGGTTATTGATCCATTAGCGGATAAATTACTTCTGCTTACGGCTTTTATCGCATTGTACGCGCTTCGGAGAAGTTTACCTTTAGAATTCCAAATACCTCTTTGGGTTGTTTTGGTTATTGTAAGCAGGGATCTTCTTATCCTGCTTGGTGTAGGGATACTTTATTTTTTAAAAATAGAAATTCCGATCGCCCCTTCCATGTGGGGAAAACTAACAACATTTTTTCAGATGTTTACGGTATTAAGTGTAATTATGAACGTTCCATTCTCTAATTTTATTTGGACTGCGGCAGTTATTTTTACGCTGATTTCTGGCGCAGGATATTTCATAAGAGGATTTAAGTCTATCAGCGCTAAAATCAATCCTACGCCTAAATAATTCCTTTTTTTGAATAACGAAACATAGGGATAGGACGTCGCCTTCGGTTCCAGTCCCTTTTCTTGAATTCCACTGGCTGTGCCAGTGGGTAGAATTTTAAAGGGACGTTGCCCTCTTTGAATAGGAGAAAGAAAATTTTTACAGGCTATGCCCGTGAGGGCTCCAGCAAAACCCTGCATTAATCTCATGCAAAAAACAATTTTTTTATTTTTGAGCTATATTTTGGGAAGCGTGCCTTTTGGCCTAATTGTTGTGTATCTTGTAAAAGGCATCGATATAAGAAAGTTTGGTTCCGGTAATATCGGCGCGACTAATGTAGTAAGGGTAGTTGGTAAAAAATGGGGAATTCTGGTTTTCGTCCTCGATTTTTTAAAAGGTTTTTTCCCCCCGTTTGCCGCAAAATTTTTTCTTCCTGCCGATAACTATATTTATATTTCCATCGCGATACTTTCTGTTCTTGGCCATATCTTTCCGGTTTTTCTTAAATTCAAAGGCGGCAAAGGTGTTGCGACAAGTATTGGCGCGTTGTGCGGATTAAGTATAATTTTTCCAAAGTTGTGGTTTGTGCTTTTAATTTCTCTTGGAATTTGGCTTATAGTTTTCTTTGTCTTCCGGTATGTTTCTCTGGCTTCTTTATTGCTTGGGTTGTCATTCTTCGTTTTTTCCGTTATCTTCGCCTTACCCAGGGAGGTAATAGGGTTTTCTTTAATACTTTGTATTTTTATTAGCATACGTCATACGAAGAACATAAAAAATCTTTTTACTAGAAAAGAGCATCGTTTTTAGTAAGAAAGATTACAGTGATTAGGGTATGAATATAGTGATTTTTAAGAGGTTTGACACATAACAAACAAGAGGTATAATTTTATGTTATTACCCCCGGCTCGCAGGGGATGCGTAAAATTTCCCCGAGAAATTCCTTCGGAATTTTTGCCTTCAGGCAAAAATTCCAGAGGGCCTTCGGAAATTTTACAGCGCTCGCCGGGGTTAATTCGCACTATCATTTTTTCTGACGCCTTGGGGCTTTGAAAAAATGATAGTGCTCATTGCCCCACTCGCTTCGCTCGGGGATAATTCGACTACACATTTTTTCGGACAGGAAGTCTAAAAAAATGTAAGTCTCATTAAGGAGGTTTAAAATGGCAAAAGATAAAAATATGGTGGATGCAAAGAGAAAAGCTTTAGATATGGCGCTTGCTCAAATAGAGAAGCAATTCGGTAAAGGCGCGATAATGTGGCTTGGAGAAGGTATAAAGATGGATATTGAAGTTATTCCGACAGGGATAATTTCTTTGGATAAAGCTCTTGGGGTGGGAGGCCTTCCTAAAGGAAGAGTTATTGAAATTTTTGGCCCTGAAGCATCAGGGAAAACCACACTCACTTTAAGTATTATTGCGCAGGCGCAAACACAAAACGGTACAGCCGCTTTTGTCGACGCGGAACACGCCTTTGATCCGACGTACGCAAAAATTATCGGTGTTAAACTTGAAGAACTCTTGGTTTCTCAACCGGATACAGGAGAGCAAGCGCTTGAAATAGTAGAAACCCTTGTGCGTTCAAACGCGGTAGACCTGGTTGTTATTGACTCAGTGGCGGCTTTAGTCCCGCGCGCAGAGATAGAAGGAGAAATGGGAGAGTCTCAGATCGCTCTTCAGGCGCGTCTTATGAGCCAGGCGCTACGTAAGCTCACTGCCGCGATAAGTAAATCTAAAACTTGCGTGATTTTTATAAACCAGTTAAGAGAAAAAATAGGTGTTATGTATGGTTCCCCGGAAGTTACCCCCGGCGGACGCGCTTTGAAGTTTTATTCATCCGTACGTATAGATCTAAGAAGAATTGCTACTGTAACATCCGGAGAGCAGATTGTCGGTACGCGCGTCAGGGCAAAAATAGTTAAAAATAAAGTAGCGGCACCGTTTCGGGAAGCTATTTTTGAAATTATGCATACAGAAGGAGTTTCTAAAGTGGGGGCTTTAATCGATGCCGCCATAGAAAGTGAAGTGATAAAAAAATCCGGCAGCTGGTTCTCCTATAAGGACAAGAATCTCTCTCAAGGCAAAGAGCAATTACGAGAGCTTCTTAAGCAAGATGAAGCTTTACGTAAAGAAATAGAGGAAGAATTAAAAAAAGTTATTTATCCTGAGGCAAACAAAGAGAGTGAAGCTGTAGAGGCAGATTAAGGCCGCGGGCCGCACGGATAAACGTGTGAGCCGCTTATTAGGCTTTTTGTTCTATGGTAAAGGAGGTATTGTTATGAAACGCATAATGTTTATTTTTATGGTCTTGCTTAGTTTTTGTGTTTACGCTTACCCCCAAACGCATATAGACCTGGAAGAGGCAATAATTAAAGTTGCCGCAGATAGCGGTAAATCAGTAGTTTGCATAAGTAGTGTTGCAAAAGAAAAAGTATCCTCGAGATTCGGGCAACCATCGCCTTTTGGCCAATTCAACGATAATTCTTTTCATAAGTTTTTTGAAGATTTTTTTGGCGGCTCCCCGGATATGGAATTTAAGCGCATGGGTTTAGGAAGCGGAGTTATAATAGATAAAAATGGATATATTCTTACAAATGAGCACGTTATATCCGGAGCAACAGAAATCAAGGTTAAGCTTTCTGATGGCAGAGAATTTGACGGACAAATCATAGGTTCAGACAAAAGAACCGATTTGGCAGTAATAAAAATAAATGCGGTAAATCTTCCTGTGGCAAAGCTGGGTGATTCGGATAATTCCAGAATAGGCAAATGGGTGATTGCCATAGGTAATCCTTTTGGTTTTGCTATAGAGAATCCTGAGCCAACAGTTACGGTAGGTGTCATCAGCGCTTTGCATCGCTATATTCCTGCTTTAGGAAAAAGAGAGAGGAGTTATGATGAGCTTATTCAGACTGACGCGGCAATAAATCCGGGAAATTCCGGCGGGCCATTGGTTAATCTTGACGGCGAAGTCATCGGAATAAATACTGCGATAATTTCTCTTTCCGGAGGTTATCAGGGTTTAGGTTTTGCTATACCGATAAATAAAGTTAAAAGAGTGCTTGATAGGCTGATGAAGGGCGAAAAAGTAGTGTACGGATGGCTGGGTATAAACATCCAAGATTTGAATGAGGATTTAAGAAGTTATTTTGGCATAAAAGAAGCAGCCGGGATAATCGTAGTAAAGGTGTACAGTGATTCGCCGGCGGAAAAATCCGGTATTAAAGAAGGAGACCTTGTGCTTGCGCTGGACAATCAGCCGGTTAAGGCCTCAAGAGATCTTGTCCGTATGGTTTCTTCTTATGAAGTCGGCGCAGTTCTTCCGATGAAAATTTTACGTGACGGCAAAGAGATTGCTATCAAGGTAACAATAGGAGCCGGCCCGAAAGATTTGGATAAATTGGAAGAAGCAGAAGGCAAAAAAGAGCGCACCACTTTCAGGGGCCTTGCGGTGGATGATCTTAATCCGACATATCGGCAAAAGTTTAGATTAAAAGATGAAGCAGGTGCGATTGTTACTTATATTGAAGATAATACTCCTGCTGACAAAAGCACATTAAACGTCGGTGATGTGATTAATAAGGTAAACGGTAAAGAAGTTAAGAATAAGGAAGAATTTATTTCAGCAATTTCAAAGATAAAAGGGAGTTGGCTTTTAAAAACCAATAGAGGGTTTGTGGTTGTTAAGGAAAAATAACAAACGCGAATTCACGCGAATCCAACGCTAGTACTCGCGAATTAAAAAAAGATGCGGATAGAATTATATTCGCGACCATTCGCGTTAGATTAGCGACAATTAGCGTTCAATGCAAGATTACAATAAAGCTCTTAATTATGCTTATCTCCTGCTAAAATATAGGCCAAGAGCCAGGCGTGAGATTGTTGAGCGTCTAAGCAAAAAAGGTTATTCTTCTTCAGTCATAGATAAGGTTGTAAGTTCTTTAGAAAATTACAACTATATAAATGATGAAGAATTTACCCGCCTGTTTGTTGCATCCAGCCGCCTGAAAGGTTGGGGAAGAAAAAAAATAGATTACGCGCTGAAAAATTTTGGTATAACAGAGTCTTTCAGGAAAGAGGCGTTAAAAGATAAGCTCAAGTTTAGAGAAGATCTTAAAGAGCTGATAAGGAAAAGACTTTCCCGTTACAAAGAGAAAAAAAATGCCTACCAGAAAATAGTAAGGCATTTCGCGGCAAGAGGTTTTGACTATAGCGATATAATAAAAGAACTGGAAGAGTTAAATTTTAAAAGATTTGATAATTATAGCGAGTGAAGCTTCCCCGGTCTAATACCTGAGGCTTCCTCCTAAGCAGAAATCCCAAAGAGTATTCATCCCACGGGTAAAGCCCGGGGATTTCTGCGCAGGATTAAATATTTCTAATAATATGAAATCCAACGACTTGCGTAAAAAGTATCTGGAGTTTTTCAATAAAAAAAATCACAAGATTTTTCCCTCGGATAGTCTTATCCCTGATGATCCAAGCGTGCTTTTTACGCCGGCAGGGA
>JBAZGZ010000121.1:0-4675 GCA_041652615.1 Candidatus Omnitrophota bacterium
ACAGTATTTTTTTTCCGTTTGCTTTTTTCTTTACTATCGCGCACGTGGGAACGCTTATCATAACAACAATACCTGTGGCAACATTAAAAAATTTAAATATTGCGGCTCTCTATATTGTAGGCCTTATAGTCGGCCTTACGGTTTTATTGAGGAAGTAATATTAAAAATCACAATGCACAATGAACAAATTACAAACAAATTACAATTCCAAAATAACAATAAATAAACATTTTGTCGTTTGTAATTTTGGAATTGTTTATTGTGTATTGTTTGTAATTTGTGGTTTGTGTATTGGAAATTAAATTAAAAATATGAAAGTAATTAACAAAGTCATAAATTGGGCAAGAATAAAATCTCCATGGATTCTGCATTTTAATACCGGTGCATGCAACGCGTGCGATATAGAAATTATTGCCACGCTTACTCCGCGTTATGACATTGAGCGTTTTGGCGTCCTGCTTAAAGGTACGCCGCGCCACGCCGATGTTCTTGTCTGCTCCGGCCCCGTAACCAAGCAGATAGAGGAGCGCCTTCGCCGTATTTATGAACAGATGTGTGAGCCGAAATTTGTTATCGCAGTAGGAACCTGCGCTTGCAGCGGAGGAGTTTTTAAAGGTTGTTATAATGTTGGCGAAGGCATTGATTCGGTTATACCGGTATCAGCTTACGTGCCGGGATGCCCCGCAAGCCCAAAAGCGATAATCGACGGCGTGGTTAAGCTTTTACAGAGTCTTGAGGAGTCAGAAGACAGAGGACAGAAGTCAGAGGTCAGAAGTCAGAATACAGAGAACAGAGTATAGATTTTTTCTGTTGTCTGTTATCTGTCGTCTGTCATCTGAAATTAAAATATAGTAATAAAAAAAATGAACAACGAAGAAAACATACAACAGAAATTAATTGCTAAATTCAATTACCTTGATGGCAAAATCAAAATACCGCGTGTTCGTCGTATTTCCGCAGAAGTATCTCAAAGCAATTTTTTTGATGTTTTTGGTTTTCTGGTCCAAGAGTTGAAGTTTACTCACCTTTGCGCGATAACCGGGCTTGATGAGGGCCAGTTTTTAAGTTTTATATATCATATTACTACTGAGAATGGGATAGTGATAAATCTCAAAACATCAGTACCGAAAGAAAATTCGATTATTAAAACAGTAATGCCTTATTTTCCCTGTGCCGAGGTTTATGAAAGGGAAGTAATAGATTTATTAGGAGCAGTTGTTGATTCTTTACCGCCTGGCGGAAGATATCCTTTGCCTGATAATTGGCCACGCAATGAGTTTCCTTTACGCAAAGATTGGAAACCCAAGGTAGAGGTCAAAGAAAATAGATAGAAAAAGCTACCAGCGGATAGCGGGTAGCGTTTAGCGTATAGGAAAAATTAACTATACGCTATCCGCTAAACGCTCTACGCTAATAAATTTGGAGGCTAAAAATGGATAATTCAAAGAAATTCAAAATACCTATGGGCCCGCAGCACCCTGCGTTGAAAGAGCCGGAAAGTTTCAGTGTTGCTCTAAAGGGTGAGAAGATAAAGGGAGTGGATATACGGCTTGGTTATAATCATCGCGGCATTGAAAAAGGCTGCGAAGGAAAAACTTTTATTCAGAACGTTTATCTCATTGAACGTATCTGCGGTATTTGTTCGCATTCGCATTCAACCTGCTTTGTCCAGGCAGTTGAGGAAATTGCCGGTTTGGCTGTTCCAAAGCGCGCGCTTTATATACGTACTCTCATCGGGGAGCTAGAACGTGTTCATAGCCATTACCTTTGGCTTGGAGTCGCCGGCCACGAAATCGGATTCGATACGCTTCTTATGTATACCTGGAGAGACCGTGAAGCGATAATGGACGTCTTGGCCGCGCTTACGGGAAACAGGGTTAACTACGGTATGAATTGTATCGGCGGAGTCCGGCGTGATATCGATGCTGCGCAAATCAGAACAGTTTTAAAAACAATCAATGATTTAGAAGAAAGGACCAAATATTACATAGATGTGGCAACTCAGGAAACAACAATTATCGAAAGGCTTTCCGGAGTAGGCGTATTAAGCCGCGAAGACGCATTAAGGCTTGGAGCAGTCGGGCCATGCGCGCGAGCGTCAGGGGTAAGCCGCGATGTCCGCAGGGACGATCCTTACGCGGCTTACGGGGAAATTAAATTTGACGTAATTATTGATGACCATTGCGATGTCTATGGACGCACAATTGTGAGGGTTAAAGAACTTATGCAATCGTTTAGCATTATTCGTCAGGTGCTCAAAAACCTTCCTGACGGGCCGATTTCAGTCAGAGCACCACGTAAAATACCAGCAGGCGAAGCATTAAGCAGGTATGAGGCGCCAAGGGGCGAAGATGTTCATTACGTTAAAGCTAACGGTACCGAATATCCCGAAAGAGTAAAAGTAAGAGCCCCAACGCTTGCTAATATCCGGCCGGTGAAGCAAATGCTTAAAGACCGGTATTTAGCTGATATGCCGATTGTTATTGCCGCGATAGACCCGTGTTTTTCCTGCACGGACAGATTGGTTTCTGTTAAGCACGACAATAAGAGAAATAAAGAAATTATGGAATGGCAGGCTTTACGCAAGTTAGGTATCCAGTGGTATAGCAAGCGAGGAGTGGATTTTACAGAACTTAATAAGAAATTAAACAGCCGTTTAGTAAGATGATAAATCAGCGGATAGCGGGTAGCGTTTAGCGTATAGGAAAAATTAGCTATACGCTATCCGCTCTACGCTAACCGCTAAATAAGGTGGTAATCTAAATGAGTGCACTTTTCTCAATACTAATTTTCCCGGGGATTTTGTTTGTGAGCGTTGCGGCGCTATTTGCGGAATTCCTTGACAGAAGAATCTATGCCAGGCTTCAGAACAGGTTTGGCCCGCCATGGTTTCAGCCATTCGCTGATTTTATAAAGCTTATTGGAAAAGAAGAAATAGTTCCAAAAGATGCCAACCCCACGATGTTTAAGGCAATGCCTATTTTTGCGTTTGCTTCGGCGGTTTGCGCGTTTCTCTATGTACCTTTGTATAAACCGGCATCGCTTTTTGCATTTGACGGTGATGTTATAGTGGTGTTGTATCTTTTAACTATTCCGACGCTGACTTTTTTTATCGGCGGCTGGTATTCCACTTCGCTTTACTCAAGAATTGGCTCAGTAAGAAGCCTTATGCAGTTGTTCTCTTATGAGGTGCCGTTGTTTATCGGTATACTTTCTTCAGCTGTGCTTGCCGATACCTGGTCGCTTTCCGGGATCAGTATATTTTACGGCGCTCATCACTGGTATTGGGTTTTTAATCTCATCGGTTTTTTTGTCTGCCTAATCGCGCTTTTAGCCAAATTAGAGAAAGGCCCGTTTGATATACCGGAAGCAGAAACAGAAATTGTTGCCGGATGTTTTACCGAGTATAGCGGCAGGCATTTCGCGCTTTTACGTTTAACTCTGGATGTTGAGATGATTGTGGGTGCAAGCTTTTTGGCTGCTGTTTTTTTACCGTTCGGTTATGAGTTTGGCGTTTTAATCGGTTTTGTAATATTTTTGCTAAAAGTTTTATTCATACTCTGTCTTCTGTCGCTGGCAAGAACTATTCTTGCGCGTATGCGTATTGATCAGATGATTAATTTTTGCTGGAGATTCCTGGTGCCGCTGGCATTTGTTCAGCTTTTATTAAATTTGGTTATAAAGGGGGTAATACTTCGATGAGGCCGGGAAAAATGCTACGTCAGGTTTTGCAGTCTATCTTTAAAAAACCTTTTACGGTAATGTACCCTTATGAAAAATTAGAGATGCCTGACAAATTCAGGGGTAAGCTAAAGTTTTATCCGGAAAAGTGTATCGGCTGCAAGCTTTGCATGAAAGATTGCCCGACGGGAGCGATAACCATAAATAAAATCGGCGATAAACAATTTGAAGCTGTGATTAATTTAGATAGGTGCATTTATTGCGCGCAATGTGTGGATTCTTGTCTCAAAAAAGCGCTCGAGGCGACAAAAGATGTTGAGCTTGCTCAGTTGGACAAGAGTAAATTGAGAGTGGTGTTTAATGCACAATCTCAAAAAACAACTTGAGTGTAATTTTGGCCTAATCGGCAAAAACCGCATTGCCATACTTGGCGTAGGTTCACAGTTGCGAGGCGATGATGCGGCAGGTATGCTTGTTGCAAAGAATATCCAGAGGCACCTCAAAGATAAACCTAAAAAAAACATAAAAATATTTCTTGGCGAAACCGCCCCCGAAAATCTTACCGGCGAAATAAAAAAATTCAAACCGACTCATCTTTTTATAATTGATTCTGCCGAAATGGATAAAGAGCCCGGAGAGGTTTTTGTTTTTAGTCCGGAAAAGATAAAAGGTGTCTCGTTTTGCACTCATCAGCTTCCGATGGGGATTATGATAGATTATCTCAATAAATTTATTAAGTGTGATGTAACCATAATCGGAATCCAGCCTAAAGCTTTAGAGTTTGACAGCGTCCCTTCAAAAGAAGTAGCAGCCGCGGTAAAAAACGTAACTAAAGTTATTTTAGAAGCCATAATAAGCTAATTAATTGGTAACGGTTACGGTAATGAAGCTCGTATCGGTTACGAAGAACGGTAACGTCTATGGGGATAAATAACCAAGTTCCAAGATATAATAATCCTAAGGAAGAGGCCTTCCTATATCTTTAACCCAGCAG
>JBAZGZ010000122.1:0-5833 GCA_041652615.1 Candidatus Omnitrophota bacterium
GTAATTTTTCTAATTTTTTGTATTTCCGCAACAACCGCATATTCATCAAGAGATTCCAATTGTCGCTGCGTAATCTTTTTTATCTGCCTGTCGTTGCAATCGAGAACGAACTTAAGTGCTGTAAAATCTGCCGCAAAATACGCCAAATAATTATTTTCCTTTCGTTCCACATCATCTAACGTTACCCTTAATAATACTGGCCTATTATCCTTACGCAACAAAGCGTCTTCGACTTCTATTGTGAGTATAGGAGATATAACAGATTTTTTACTTAGAAGCTCGCTCCAGTCTGAAACTGCATTATATTTATTGCTCAATTGAGCAATAGCCTTTTGCGTTTCCTCTTGTGCATATTTATCCTTTGTTTCTTGTGCCTTTTCGTTCTTTACTGCATTATGTTTTACAGAAAGCCACCAAACGCCAACTCCACCTACTACAACCACCCATACTGTAATTTTGAGAAAATCTTTCATAACTTACCTGTTTTTTCTGAGTGTTCAGTCTCATCTGGAATTTCATTTTTTTTAATAATAATATCAGGTTTTTTTCTTTGTTCGTCTATTACCTGATAAGCAATGCTAATTGAAACACCAATAAAAATTGCTATCCATCCTTTCCACCAAGTTAAGGATTCGCCGTCAAAGGCAACCCATAATATAAGACCAACAAAAGCACCGGCGAGACCTGAGGATATTTTTTCTGTTTTTTCTTTTTTCATAAATCACCTCTATAATGAATTTAGAAATTCAGTCCCCCAGCCGATTACTTTTCCGTCCTGAAACACTATTGGTGTCAATTCACGTTCAAGAATCTTAAATCGCTTAGTTGGCCAATCTCGTTGGTCTTGATGGGTATAGTAATATAGAACTTCATAAGTCTGTCCGTTTGCCTGTTTAATTTCGCTCTTGAAAGGATTGGTTACTGTTACTGCGTTTTTACCAAAACTCGCCCGTGCAGTCTTATTGCCCATAAGCTGCAAAACTTCGGCTTTTGTCATACCTAAATTGATTTTTGTTATGTTAATGCGGTTTTCTGTTCTGATAGTAACTGCATTCCCCTCTCCACAACCATTTAAAAACATAGTTGCTATGCAAAATAGACTAATGAGAATAACCTGCTTCATTTTAAATCTCCTGTAAAATAGATTAAACAATGCGTAATTATACACCTTTCCTGCTGTCAAGCCAGCGAAATAATCCTTAGAAAGACAAACGGCTACTCCTGATAGTTATAGCCCTTTGCTTCTAAATCTGCCAAAATCCTATCAACCATCTCATATTGGTCTGCTTCGGACACATTTGCAACCTTAGTATATTTAGCGTCAAGGGTCATTATGATATTGCCATACGCTTCGGTAGGAGCAGAGCCGCCATATAAAATAATCGAAACCCCCTTAAGGGATTTTGGGATATAAACTTTACGCCTATCAAATCGGCCTATATCGGTCATTGCACTTTTACCGTATAGATAACATATCCAAGACCCTGCATCGCCATCTATGATAGTATAGCCATTTATTCCCCTGCCCGTAGTGCCTTTAATGTCAAATCCGTAAAAGTATGAATCTTCACTGGCATCAATGTCATAACACCACTTATATCCTTTGCCGTTATAGAAGATTAATGTTGGAGAAGCGTTAGCCTCTCCTGTGTCCATATCAACATCTAACACCTCATATCCGGTTGCCAGAGCTACGCTAACAGTGGCCGCACTGTAACTATCGTTGGTAAAAACCTGATAGGGATTAAAATTGATTGCGACCTTATAAACAAGAATGTCGCCATAGCTGGATACACACATTGCCGCCACAAAAACCAGTACCAATAACTTTTTCATTTTTTCTCCTTTTCAAAAAATTGTTCATATTTTCCCTCTGCTGACTGTACCTACACCGGCGCAGTAACAAACAGATTCTTTGTCTCCTGAACTGTTCGGCGGATGATATAGAAGTGCGCAATAAAAAAGGGCACTGCTACATCGTGCCCTACTGAGGCCTGCGAAAGCCTACGGAAAACACGCAAGCAGCACCCCATTTCGGGGTACTGACTTTTTTGCATTTTCCCGTTTTGAAATTTCGCAGTTTCAGTAGGAACGCCAAAAGTTCAGTGAACTTTCGATTATTAAATTGTCAGGTTTTATTATTGCCGTTTAGCGGCTGAATATCAAGGGAAAAAATTAAGTTCTCCAAAGTGGTAAATCCTTGCCAAATAGGCCATTTTGGCATAGAATAATGGAAGTAATTATTTAATCGGGAAAGCGGCTTAATTACCCGCTAAGCGGTTTGGGGTTAGTGCTGTACCACCTGTCCGGCATTGCCCCCTAACCGACCCGAAAGAAAGACAGGTAAAAAATGGCAAAACGGAATGTTTTGGGCGAAAAGAAACGTGTAAAAAGCCAACTGACACAGGAAGCAGCCGATTATCTTGCTCCAAAAAGCTGGGTAATTCTGGAAGATGCAAAAACTATTGTTGAAAATGCGATAGAGAATCCGACTAACAAAAATATAGAGTCGATATTGCATCGTTTATTGGATAAGGGGGCATCGAAAACACAGGTGGAGATTAACGCTATTCTGACGGCTAATAAAACCCTGTCCGATGAAACAAAGGATGGTATTCGCAAAGAGTTTCAAACTTACCTTAACGATGTTTTAAAATGGATGATAGGTGTTTATGACACCAAAACTTCGCTTGAACCTTTATACCTGAATCTTGGGCGGCAGCAACAAACATTATTTGACCGAATATCAAACTTGACTGGCAAGACAGAGCAAAACGGCGGGAATAACAGAAAAATCAAATATACTATCGAAGTCAGAAAACAAATCCTTAAGCTGAAAACCGAGGGAGAGCAATGGAAAGAGATAGTAAAACAGCTTAACCAGCTTTATCCAAAGAAAAAATATACCGTTAATGCAACAAAGAAATGGTATTCCGAACAAATGATATAACATTGCAAATGTGTTACCCTTAAAATGTTGCGCAAATAAATTTTCTCAATTATTCAATCTTTTTTCTGCACTTACACCCCAAAAACAGACTTTATTTAAAAAAAAAGTGTTACCTATCCAAAAGGTAACAAGGTAACGGATATTCTTAACTCCAACAAAAATGATATTTGTTTTTATTGGAGTATGAAAATGGCAGAAAACACACAGTACACTATTTCGCAAATTGCTGAAATACTTAATGAACCCCCACAGCGGATTGCCTATGTCGTAAAGAAGCTGCGACTCAAACCTATTCAGCGGGTCGGCCTTATCCGGCTGTTCACAGAGTTGGACATTAAGGCAATCAAAAAGGGCTGCTACTTTTTAGGACGGGGGTTTTAATGGCAAACGACACCAACACAATTACCCGGCTATTATCACCCGCTTCCGCCTCAAAATACTTAGCAATTTGCGAACGCACACTTTTTGAGTTGACCAAAACGCAACGGATACCTGCCGTCAGGATAGGCCGGGCTGTACGTTACGATATTGCTGACCTTGACGGGTTTATCCTGAACGCAAAGACAGGAGGGCAAATATAATGGCTAATATTGATGATGCTAAGAAGTTTTTTACCGACACTGACAATATCGCTCAAGGGCTTCTAATTGCTCAATTTATCTTTGACCCGAACGAAACTACTCAAGAAGGCATTGAAGCATTTCTGGCTAATCCTGAGGCGAAACTAAGCACGGCAGGCGGTTGTTATACGCTGAAATATTGGCGAGATGATTTTTATACTTGGGCTGAAGGCTGCTGGAAGAAAATATCTGACTCCGAGTTGCAAAGAATCGTAGTAGCACACTTACAAAAATTGAATGAAACCGCTGATTGTGAACAGAAAATTAACATTGGAACGTACAAGGTTAGAGACATAATTTTATGCTTAAAAGGAACAGTCGGCGTTACTGAATCTGTCGAAGCTAATACTTGGGTGGACGGCAGGGAAAAGATTTTCTACACTCTATCTCTGAGAAACGGATTGCTTCTGCTGGACAAACGCCAAAAAGACAGACCGTCTTTACAACCGCACACACCGAAATTTTTTAATCTAACAAAACTTAGTTATGACTATGACGCTAAGGCTGAATGTCCGGCTTTCCAAGACTTTCTGTTTGATATTTTTCAGGAGAATACTGAATACTGCAACCTTATTATGCAATGGTGCGGATATTTGCTAAGACCAGATTTAAACGAACAAAAGTTTATGCTTTTTGTGGGGGAAGGTGCAAACGGCAAAAGCGTCCTATCGGATGTCATCATTGCTTTGGTCGGTGCGGCAAACTGCTCACACCTTCCGCTAAACCGCTTTGGCGACAAATTCAGCCTTAATGCTATGGTGGGTAAGCTGCTGAATACATCTATCGAATCAAGCAGTATTATCGAAGAAGAAGCTGAAACACTACTCAAGTCTGTTGTTGCCGGAGACCTGCTTACAATAGACCGTAAATTTAAGGAGTCTATTGAGGTAAAACCCACAGCAAAGATTCTAATCGCTACTAACGCCCTGCCGAGATTCAATGACCATAGTCAGGGAACTTGGCGACGATTGCTGCTTGTACCGTTTGACAAAGTTATTCCTGAGTCTGAACAGAAAAAAAACCTTGTCGATATGCTTAAAAAAGAACTGTCAGGAATCCTTAATTTTGCAATCGCCGGTCTGAACAGCTTGAACACAAACGGCGGATTCACTATCCCAAAGGATATGAAAGAACAGGTCGAACAATATCACCGAGATTCAGACCCTGCAAGGTGTTTTCTATTTGAGAATTATCAGGCAGACCCTAACAGTAAAATCCGATGTTCCGAGATATACAAAACCTATACCGCTTACTGTATAGAAAACGGATATAAATCTATGAACGTTAGGACTTTTGGTCAGCAGGTTAAGCGGTGTTTTCAGCAAGTTGAACGGATTCGCCCGGGCAGCGGTAATAGTCGGGATTGGTTTTATCAAGGCATTACGTCCCAAGCGTCCTAAGGAATCTATTCTTTAAGCATTGGCAAAAAAAGGTTATATAAAGTAATAAATAGAGAATACATAGGACGCATAGGACGTAGGCAAGAAACTTGCTTTTGAGTTTGACGGCAATGGCTTGATATTAAAAGAGTTAGGCTTAATTAAGAAAAGTTAAAGATAATACTTGACATTTAACAAGCATAGATTTATATTGTAAATAAGGAATTTTAGATTATGGTTTTGAGTATGATTATTGAAGCGATAAGAAAACAGATAAAAACTTGCGGCAAGACCAGATACAGGATTGCTAAGGATACCGGTATTGGTGAAGACCAGCTTTGCCGGATAATGCAAGGCAAGACCTGTTCAGTCGAAACTGCTGATATTCTTTTAAAACACTTCGGTTTGGCAATTTTACCCCAAAAGCCAAAATCAAAAAGGCAGGTGAAATAATGTCCAGCATAGGAAAGCAGACGACAGAAACAGGGGTAAGGTATTTTATTCAATTAAGCCCCGGCGAAAACAAACAGCGGCCTAAAATTCATTTAGGGGCAGTTTCAAAAAAGCAGGCTGAATCCGCAAAAGTACACATTGAAAATCTGCTTAAAAACAATAAGACCGGAGCAGTTATGGCAACGGCAACGCAGGAATGGCTTGCCGGTATCCCTGAAAGTCTGCGGGAACGGTTAGAAAAACTCCAGCTTGTTGAAGCCAGAGGCAGTAAGCGGTGGACGGTTGCTGCTTGGACAAGGAATTACATTGAAAACCGCCCGGACGTAAAAGAAACGACAAGGCGAAAATGGCGGGATGTTGAAAGCAAACTGGCAGCATTTTTCCGAAACGATTGCATAGGCGATGTTACAGTTCAGCACGCTAAAAACTTT
>JBAZGZ010000123.1:0-5616 GCA_041652615.1 Candidatus Omnitrophota bacterium
CGGCAGTAAAAATGCTTGGGTTTACCGTAAGTGAACTTATAGGTAAACCTATCCATATATGGTATCACTCAAAAGAAGAAAACAGCGGGCACCCCTCACAGGAATGCCCTATTTTAATGGCAATAAAGGATGGCCAGGTGCATACCGTAAGAAATGAAGTATTCTATAGAAAAGATGGCCTGGGTTTTTATGTTGACTATATAAGCACACCTGTAATAGTTGAAAATAAAATTGTGGGTACGGTTGTAAGTTTTATGGATGTTACTGAACAAAAAATTGCGGATGAAAAGATAAAATTTGCCGCGAAGGAATGGGAAAGAACATTTGATTCTATATCGGATCTTGTTTTTATCCAAGACAAAAACAACGTTATTTTGAAGATAAATAAAGCTTGTGCTAAGGCTTTAAAGTTAGATTCTCACGATGTTGTCGGGAGAAAGTGCTATGAAGTATTCCATGAGTTAAGCCAGCCTTTTCCGGGATGCCCTTTTGAAAAAACAAAGAAAAACAATCAAGCATACACCGAAGAAATTTTCGATCCACGTATCGGTATCCCGTTTTTGGTAACTGCCTCGCCTATATTAGATGATAAAGGAGAAATGATCGGCTCCGTGCATATAGCAAAGGATATAACCATAATGAAAGAGGTAGAGCGTAAAATGAAAGAAGCTTTGGAGATCGAATCAGGATTTATTTCTACGGTTTCCCATGAATTACGCACACCGCTTTCCGCCATGAAGGAAGCCATAAATCTGGTTAGTGACGGTTCAGCCGGCTCTGTAAACCAGGAACAACAGGAGTTTTTGACTATCGCAAAAAGAAATGTTGATAGGTTGGCACGTTTAATTAATGATGTTTTGGATTTTCAAAAACTTGGGTCAGGGAAAATAGTTTTTAATATGCAGGAAAATAATATAAACGAGGTTGTTGAAGAGATAAAAGAAACAATGGTTTCATTGGCCCAAAACAAGGGCTTAACAATTACATTTGAGCTAGATAGAGATATTGTAAAATTTAAATTTGACAGAGATATGATTATGCAGGTTTTGGCGAATATAATAAATAATGCGATTAAATTTACTGAAAAAGGCGGTATGGCCATAACTACTAAAAAAGAAGGGAATTCCGTTCTGATTGCGATAAAGGATACCGGGCCAGGCATAAAGAATGAGGATATGTCAAAATTATTTCAGAAATTTTCTCAGCTTGAAAAGGGCATATCAAGGAAAACAGGCGGAACCGGCCTGGGGCTCGTTATTTCCAGGGAAATCGTAGAAAAACATGGCGGAAAAATTTGGGTTGAGTCAGAATATTCAAAAGGAAGTACTTTTTATTTTACTCTGCCTATAGCATAAATTATTTTAAGCCATCATATTTAATAATATTATTATCCATGTAAAAAATGAAAATAATATTGTCGTTTATTGTGTTTTTAACATTTATTAATTCAAGTTATGCTCTTGACTGGAAGTTGCTGCACGAGGAAGCGGATAAAAAAAACATAGAAGAGGCGGTTAAAATACAAAAGGCGTATCCTGATTCAATGGAAAATCTCTATGTTTTAGGGCTTTTCTATTTAAATAAGCATATGGATAAAAAAGCAGAGATAGTTTTTAACGAGATGCTAGCTAAAGAGGCAGGCTTGATTGAGGCAAGGTGGGGTTTAGCAGAAGTATTACGCAGGGCTCACAAGTTGGATGAAAGCGAAAATGTTTTGAAGGAAATTATAAGCAGTCAACCGTTTTTTTCTCCTGCCTGTATAAGTCTTGCTTATATAAAATATACAAAAATGAAATTCAATGATTCAGTAACTCTTGCATATAAAGTGATAAAGCAGGGCAAAAAAAATGTTGATCTGACAAATTACGTAAGAGCATATCTTATACTCGCGGGGGCCAAGGGGATGATTGCCAATTATGGAGGACTTTTTTCAAAGGTCATAAACGGAACCGGTATTTTTTCTACGCTTAAAAAAGCTCAAAGGTTATCGCCCGGCTATGCAGGCGTTTTGTTTGGTATGGGCAGTTTCTATCTACTTGCCCCTGCATTTGCCGGCAGGGATATCAATAAGGCAGAGGATTATTTAAAAAAAGCGATTGTAGCCGACCCTTTATTTGCTGACGCATACGTAAGGATTTCTCAGGTATATCAGCTAAAAGGGGATAGCAAGAAAGCTCAAATTTATTTAAAAAAAGCTTTGCAGATTGATCCCGGCAATGAACTCGCGGTGGATATAAAGAATGGAAGCTGTAAATTTATATGCGTAAAGAAAACAGAGAATAGGCAATAAAGAATCTGTTAATGGCCGGGCGTTCCCTGCAGATAATTTAAATTCAGGATTTGTTCGCAGTATTTTTTTAACAGGTTTTTATATTGGAGTTTTATCCCTGAATCTGATATTGTTTCTTTTGCTTTTTGTATAAACAGCGAAACCTCTTTTAAACAATATTCGAGAGAGTGTGTTTCTTTTACAATAGCGCGAATTTTTTCCAAATCGCGCTTATCCGCGTTTTCTTTGGATAATATTTTTTTTATAAAATCTTTTTGTTGCCGCGAAGAATTTTTGTATGCGTACCAGATAAGGGGTGTCTTTTTCGCTTCTTTTAGGTCAGTGAGGGTTGATTTACCGATTTTTTCCTCAGTTTCAAACATATCCAAAATATCATCTTTTATCTGAAAAGCCCTGCCGAGATATATCCCGTAGCTATGCAGTTTCGCGATTTCTTTTTTTCCGGCTCCCGCTAGAGTCGCCCCCATCATTAAAGGCGCGCTAAAAGTGTAGTAAGCTGTTTTTAAGTCATAGATTTTATAAATATCATTTTTTGTTATTTTATCGATATCTTCAAGACCGGCCAATAATTCGATAAATTCTCCGCTTCCTGTATGCATGGCTGCGTCTATAAGTATTTGCAGGGCTTTTTCTTTCAGCTCATATTTTTCATTTATGGATAGAAACGCATGCAGGCTCATCGCGTACATTATATCGCCGATTACAATACTTAAATCTTGGCCGCTGAATTTTACATTTTTATACTTAGAAAGGTATTTTTGAAGCATTGTGTGCATGCTAGGCTTACCGCGTCTTGTTTCTGATTTATCTATGACATCATCATGGACAAGCATGAAATCATGCATAAGTTCCAAAGAAATAGCGCTTCTGTAAAGGCCTTTAGGGTTTTTATCGCAAAAACCGCGGTAACCTACCACAAATAATATAGGCCTTATGCGTTTTCCATCGCGGGTAATAAAATCTTTTATGTGGTTAAATAGAACATCGGATATTTTGTGAAGGGAATACAATTGTTTCGCGTGGAGGGTGTAATCTTTAAGTCCCGTTTCGATTTTACTTTTTATTTTCAAAAACATGGCTTTATGGTAACATGAGGCTGAAAGTAATGCAAATAAAAAAGCAATAAATTCAAGGGTTGCGTTAATCGGTTAGGGGTTGCGCAGCTCGTCACGGTTGTGTCAAACGATAGACGAAAGACGATAGACGAAACGAGTCTCGTTAAAAACTGTGTTTTTAAACGGGACGAGTCGCGCAACCGATAGACGAAAAACGCAGCTAGTCTATTTTATGCCTGATAAGTTAAAAAACTTCATTCAAGCATTACGTTTACCGTTTGTAACAGCAAGTTTCCTGCCATTTTTATTCGGTTCATTCATCGTCAGGGAAAATTTTAATTTTTTGGGTTTTATTTTTGGCCTTTTGGCTGTTGTTAATACCCACATAAGCGCTAACCTTATAAATGATTACGCTGATTCCCGGACAGGGGCCGACTGGCACGATAAAAAATTCTATCAATTTTTCGGTGGTTCAAAATTGATTCAGCAGAATGTATTTTCCGAAAAATTTTATCTCGCGACAGCGATTATTTTTGCGCTGGTTTCCGCTATTTCCGTTATTCTCTTGTCGGTTACATTGAAAAGCTATTTTGTTCTGGTTATTTATGCGGCGATTGTGATATTAAGCTGGTTTTATTCAGTATCACCATTAAGGTTTTCCTATAACAGAGTGGGGGAGATAGCGATTTTTTTTCTGTTTGGCCCCGCCTTGGTTATGGGCGGATACTTTATTCAGACAGGGATATTTCCTGATTTAAAAAGTTTTTTCTTGTCTCTGCCGTTTGGGATATTCACAACCACCATACTCTTTGCTAATGAAATTCCTGATTTTTATGATGATCAAAAATCCGCAAAATTTACCTGGGTCAGTTTAATTGGCCCAAAAAATTCCTTTAAATTATATTACTTTTTAATTTTTGCAGGTTTTTCCTCTATCCTATTGAACGTGCTTTTGTCTTTTTTAAACCCTTTGGCGTTAATCACTTTTTTATTTATTATCCCGGCAGTTAAGGCTGAAAAAATAATCAAAAAATTTTATGAAAATAAAACAGAACTTATGCAATCTTCTAAACTTACTATTGTTGTGCAAAATCTTGTAGGCGCTTGTTTGGTGTTGACCATGTTTTTCTTCTAGCTTCAAGTAGCGCCAGTTTTTATATCTAAAGTAATTTTATGTATCGAGTAATCATTATAGGAGGGGGGTTCGCGGGGCTAACCGCAAGCCGAAAGCTTGCGAGGTATAAGAATATTTTTGAAATTGTGCTTCTGGATAAAAAGAATGGATCAGATTTTTTACCGTCTTTACCTGATGCTCTAGGCAGGGGTATAAAACCGGCATACCTTACCTATAATATAGAGGGTGCTAGCAGGGAAAATAATTTTAAGTTTATTAACGAAGAAGTTTTTAGGCTAGATCTAGACAATCGGAAAGTTTTTACGGCACAAAAAGAATTAGAGTACGAATACCTTGTTATAGCAAGCGGCGCGGAAACAAATTTCTATGGCAATGAAAATATTCAAAAAGGGGCTTTTCAATTAGATAGCGCTAAAGACGCCGAAAGAATAAATAATGTCTTTAGGGAAAAAGCTTTTAGCAACTATATAATCTCCGGCGGTGGCTATACCGGTATTGAGGTTGCAACGAATTTGAGACTGTTCCTGGAAAAAAATAAAAGCAAAAGTAAAATTATCATTGTGGAAAGAGCTTCTTCGATACTTAGCCCTTTACCAGATTGGATTAAACAATACGTTCTGGGTAATTTAGGAAAGATGGGTGTTGAATTATTGCTAAATTCCAGCATTGAGCGTATTGAAAATAATACGGTTTATCTTCAAGGAGGAAAAACTTTTAATGATTCTTTTCTGATTTGGGCTGCCGGAGTTCATACCGCTGGTTTTATCCAGGATTTAAAAGTAGAAAAAAATCCTCAAGGACGGATGCAAGTTGACGAATATCTAAAATTAAATGACAGATGTTTTGTGGCAGGAGATGCTGCATATTTTAAGCATAAAGACGGCTGTTTACGTATGGCAGTGCAATTTGCTATAAAAGAAGGCGAGCTGGCTGCCGTTAACGTAATAAATAGCGCTTTTGGTAAAAAACTTAAAAGCTATAAGCCGGTGGATTTAGGTTATATAATACCTATGGCAAACAATCGCTCCTGCGGCATAGTGCTTGGTTTAAAAATTAAAGGGGTCGTGGCAACCATATTTCATTTTGTGATGTGTATATATAGGTTATGCGGGGTACGGAATAAGATATGGTTTGTT
>JBAZGZ010000124.1:0-5614 GCA_041652615.1 Candidatus Omnitrophota bacterium
CTTTGAGGAGCTTCCCATAAAGGCTCATCAATAATGACTTCATACTCCTTCTTTACAATATCTCCTAAAATCTTTGAAATTTTTTGCGCAAAACCTTTCATTTTATTCCTCACTCCGTTCGGAATTGATTTCAGTGATCATAAGATGATTACAGTGTTTGTGATTGAAACCATTGTTATCCCTTAAACAAATTAAATACCAACTGCTTTTGTAACAGCGTGTAATTCTGCTTTTACTACAGGCGGGTTCTTTATGCTTTTTATGGCGAGCTGAGGGTCTTTTAGGCCATGCCCTGTAAGGGTACAAGTAATAATTATCTCTTTTTTATTTTTAAATTTTCCAAAGAATCCTTGTTTTTTAAGCATAAACAATCCGGCGACAGACGCGGCTGAAGCGGGCTCGGCAAATATCCCTTCTTCTTTTGCCAGATATTTATAGGCATAAATTATCTCTTTATCGCTTACGGCATTTATCAGCCCTCTGGATTCCTCTTTCGCTGATAAAGCCATCTCCCAGCTTGCGGGGTTACCGATCTTAATTGCCGTTGCGATAGTTTTTGGATTTTTAATCGGATGGCCGCAAACTATGGGCGCGGAGCCTTTCGCCTGAAACCCAAGCATCTGCGGTAAATAATTTATTTTTTTGCAAGCGTAATATTCTTTATAGCCTTTCCAGTAAGCAGTGATGTTTCCGGCATTGCCAACCGGCAGGAGATGAAAATGCGGCGGCATACCAAGATAATCACAAATTTCAAACGAAGCGGTTTTTTGGCCTTCTATACGATAAGGATTTATTGAATTTACAAGTTGAACCGGATATTTAGAAGAAATTTCTCTGACAATAGTAAGCGCGTCATCAAAATTACCCTTAATCGCAACCACCTTTGCGTTATGAATTAACGCCTGGGCTAATTTGCCTAAAGCAATTGCTCCTTCAGGAATTATAACTATACATTTTAGATTTGCCCGTGCCGCGTAAGCTGCGGCTGAAGCCGACGTATTTCCGGTTGAAGCGCAAATAACAGCGGTTCTGCCTTCTTCCTTGGCCTTAGAAATTGCCATAGTCATGCCTCTATCCTTAAAAGAACCCGTTGGATTCAGGCCTTCATACTTTAGATAAACTTTAAAATTTTTTCCAAGCAGCTTCGAAATTTTAGGTGAATGTATGAGTGGAGTGTTACCTTCAAGAAGGGTAACAATCGGTGTATTTTTGGTTACCGGCAAAAAACTTTTGTAATGCGCGATTAAACCCTGGTAGGCCATTAAAAGTCCTCTATCCTTATTGTTTGCGACGGGCTTTTTATTACGGAAAGCTGATCTATCCTCTCGAGAGCTTTCTGCATGTCAGCTTCTTTTGCTTCATGAGTAATCATAATCACAGGAACATATTTTCTACGCAGTTTTTCTTTTTGCGTAACCGAAGCAATGCTGATATGTTGTGAAGCAAGAATTTTTGAAACTTTTGCTAAAACACCAGGCTCATCATGCGCCATAAATCTTATATAATAACGAGACCTTACGCTTTTTATATTTTTAAGTTTTATATTTTCTTTTTTGCGCTCTGAAATTTTACTGCTTAAAGACATACTTACAATATCTGAAATAACCGCTGATGATGTAGGAAGCCCTCCGGCACCTCTACCGTAAAAAAGCAAGTCTCCTGCCGGCTGAGTATCAAGATAAACCGCGTTATAAGCGTATGAAACTTCAGATAATGGATGGCCTATCGGCACCAGCGTCGGATGTACTCTTAAATCAAGCGAATCGCCCTTTCTTTTTGCTATAGCTAAAAGTTTTACTCTGTAATTTAATTCTTCCGCGCAAATGATATCAAGCATATTAATTTTGGCGATACCTTCCGCGTAAACCCGCTTTGAAGAAGGCCAGACGCCAAAACAAAGATAACTTAAAATACATAATTTATTGAGCGTGTCAATCCCGGATATATCAAAATGCGGCTTTCTTTCCGCGAAACCTTTCTTTTGGGCCTTACGTAAAGCAAGTGAAAAATCAATTTTGTCACTGGCCATTTTGTAAAGTATATAATTGGTTGTGCCATTCAAAATACCGTATATTTTTTTTATTTCACAAGCAACCAATCCTTCTGAAATACTTTTTATAAGAGGTATGGCTCCGCAAACAGAAGCTTCAAACCCTATATTTTTACCTTTTCTGTGCGCGAGAGAAAAAAGCTCTTTGCCATGTTCAGCCAAAAGAGCCTTATTAGCCGTAACTATATTTTTGCCTTTATTTAATGCTTCTTTAATAATGCTGAAAGCCGGCTCGATACCGCCTATTAACTCAACTATGGTATCTATTTGAGGATCGTTTATGACCTTGGAAATATCCGTAGTAAAAGGCACGCCGTATTTAGCGGCAATTTTTCCTTTCCCCTTTCTTAAATCGCAGGCGAGTTTAACTTCTATTTTTACAGAAGTACGTCGATTGATAAGAGATGTATGATCAGACAGCGACTTAAGCGTAGCTCCTCCAACGTTGCCTAAACCGATTATGCCTATTTTTTTGACCATCTTTCTAATAACTCCTTTATAAAATCGCCAAGTTCTTTAAAAAATCCTTCCGGTAAATCCACAAATTTTAGCCTTGTTTCATATATCAGGCCTTTTACTACTTCTCGGGTATCCATTACTTCTGCTGTAACTTCTATTTTTTGCTCAACAAATGGGAATCTTATTGTCATTGCCAGCTGAACACCGTTATCAAACTGTTTATTCGTAGTAATAAGCATCCCCCCCTGGCTTACATTTTTTGTCTGGCTAAGATCGTATGTGCCGGGAAAATGTTTTAATCTATAACTTACAACAAAATTTGCATTTGCTCTTGGGAATTTCCTTCGCTCTGTTCCCGTATATTTATTCATTTTCTACCTCCTTAATGAGCACGTGATTTTTCCAATCCGCTAGTGGCGACGGAAAAACACAGTGTGAATTAACCCCGCCGAACGCTATAAAATTTTCTTCGAACATTTTATAGCCTCTTCTGTGAGGCGAAGCGATAAGTACATTCTTTTTCCAGGCTTCTAGTGGCGCAGGAAAAATGTTGGCTTCATTTGATCGGGGGAGAGAGATTTGAACTCTCGGCCCCTTGAACCCCATTCAAGTGCGCTAATCCGGACTGCGCTACCCCCCGATAAAAAAGCAATTATTTAGGGTTATACCTTATTTTTTATCGGTGCTGAGGCGAGCCCACCGAAGCACCTAATAAAACAACGGGTTATTTGATGAACACGCCCTTTATCCAGGATTATTTCTTATTGTTCATCAACACTCAAGGGCAACTGCCCGAAGTGCCTTAGATAGGCTTATTTGTCTTAATTTGAGTTATTATACTAGCCTTTTTTTAGACTGTAAAGCAAGAATTAGGGAAGGTATTTTGGGGATATAAAAATCGGCTATATTAATCAGTAATTACTTTTTATGCAAGAATAGTATAATATTACTATGCATATAAGGACCATCGTAACTATTTTTATTAATACTCCATCAAAAGGTTCCCCGGCTTGGCTAAAAAAACGTGAAGCATGGACTTCTGCCTTGGTTGCTGCTAATAAAATCAAGGCGACTACAAGACAAAAGGAAAAAGACTTTCTTGCGGTCCAGACTTTTAATAGTACCAGGAAAAGAATACAAAAAAAAATCAAGAATAGCGGGTTGGATATAGAAAAAATAAAGTTTGTCAATTCATTGAAATATACGGAAAACTTATCTCCAAGCGTATGCCAATCTATGTTACTTATACCCATAGCTTACCTTGTTTTTAATTTTACCACACCGTAATTATCCTACAATAATAAGTATGCCCGTAGGGAACGGTCGCAACCGTTCCCTACGGATAGATTGATATTATTTACCTTGCATTGAATCAATAACTTTCTGGCTTACTCCCTGCTGTTTTAAGTAATTGATGCCCTCTGCCGAAAGGTTAAATTTTGAATTAGTGCTGTGAATCTTAGCAATAATTTCGTCGTCTTTTTTTCCCTGCTGCGTCATTTCAACTATCTGCTCTATAGAAAGCTGTCCATTCTCTGATATGGATTCCTGTGCTTGCGGACTTTCAGTACTTGCTGTAGTATTTTGAACTTGCCCTTCCTTTTGCGGTTTTTTTATTTGACTTCCAATTATCGCTCCCGTAACTGCTCCCGCCGCAATACCTATTCCGGCACCGGCACCGGCATTACCGCTTTGATGGCCGATAATTCCTCCGGCAGCTCCTCCCAAAAGGCCTCCGATTACTGCGCCTTCGCCCACTCTAGTCTTATTATTTTCACACCCTGCAAATACAGCGACTAAGCACATACATAGAATAATTGAAAATAACTTCTTCATACACACCCTCCTTTTTTATACACGAATGATCACAAATTACACACGAACATTACAAATCACTTTACTTTAAAATTTTATGTAAATTTTTTTATCATTCGTGTTAATTCGTATGTAATTCGTGTATATTCGTGTTTACTACTCATCTTTTAGCGGCCGGCACATTAAATCTTTTACTGCTGTTTTAGGAGATTTATTTTTATAAAGAATAAAATATATCTCCTTAGTTATTGGCATATCTATTTTATATTTTTTGCTTAAATTATAAACTGATTTTACCGTGGTTACACCTTCAGCCACCATCTTCATATTGCTTAATACTTCTTTAAGGGTTTTGCCTGCCGCAACCTGCTCGCCGACAAATCTGTTTCTTGAAGAATTAGAAAAACAGGTTGTACATAAATCCCCTATACCGCTTATACCGAGAAATGTAGATTCTCCTATTTTCTGCTTCTTGCCAAAACGAACCATTTCCTTCAAACCCCTGCAAATTATGGCTGATTTGGTATTAGTTCCAAATCCTAGCCCATCGGAAATACCGCAAGCAATGGCAATTATATTTTTTAACGCGCCTGCTGTCTCTATACCCGCCATATCTTTGTGAGTATAGAGCCGAAGATTTGTTAACTTAAATATCCTCTGTATTTTTTTCGTATTCTTGTACGAATGTGACGCGACTGTAGCAACCGTAGGCATACCTTGCGCTACTTCCTTGGCAATTGTCGGACCGGAAAGAACAGCTATTTGCTTATAAGACATGTGAAGCATTTCGTGCAATATTTCACTTGGACGCATCAGGCTTTTTAGTTCTATACCCTTCATTACGCTTAAAAAAAATTTATTTTTTAGATTAATCTTCGCATTGTTAATTTTATCAAGACAACTTCTTAAGTATTCCACAGGTATTGCCAGGATAATTATGTTTGCGGATAAAGCTGATTTTAAATCAGAAGTGACTTTTAAATTTTGCGGTATTTTTATGGAAGGAAGAAAATCCTTATTCTCTCTTTTTTTAACAATTTGTTCGGCTTGTTCAGGAAATGCTGACCACAATGTTACTTCTAAATTATGTTTCTTGCTAAGAACAACCGCCAGAGTGGTCCCCCAACCGCCTGCTCCGATAATGGAAATTTTTTCTTTCATATTTACGTTTTACTACCCCGCCTCGCAGAAGATGCTATAAAATTTTCGTAGAAAATTTTATAGCGCTCGGCGGGGTTAATTCGCACTGTGATTTTTCCGGCGCCACTAAGGGTTTGGAAAAATCACGTT
>JBAZGZ010000125.1:0-5609 GCA_041652615.1 Candidatus Omnitrophota bacterium
GCCTTCGGCTGCAAATCAACAAGGAACAGATGAGTATCTGTTCCGCCGCTTACGATACGATATTTCTTATTTTCAAGAGCTTTGGCAAAATATTTAGCGTTTAGAACTACTTGTTTTTGATATACCGCGAAATCTTCTTTAAGAGCTAGTCCGAAAGCCACGGCTTTTGCGGCAATAACATGCATCAATGGCCCGCCTTGGATTCCGGGAAAAACAGCAGTGTCTATCTTTTTTCCGAATTCTTTACGTGAAAGTATGAAACCTCCGCGGGGGCCTCTCAATGTTTTATGAGTAGTTGAAGTAACAAACTCCGCGTATTCACAAGGATTAGGATAAATTTTTGCGGCGACAAGACCGGCGAAATGGGCCATATCCACCAAAAGATACGCTCCCACGCTATCTGCGATCTCTCTGAACTTTTTAAAATCAATAATCCTTGGATAAGCGCTTGCGCCGGCAATTATCATTTTTGGTTTATGTGTCTTTGCTAAATTAGCTATTTCATCATAATCAAGGCATTCGGTTTCCTTATTGACTCCGTAAGCAATAATGTTATAAAATTTTCCGCTGAAATTTAACGGATGACCGTGAGAAAGATGGCCTCCGCAAGCAAGATTCATCGCTAAAACCGTATCTTTCGGTTCCAAAGCGGCAAGCATAACCGCCATGTTGGCTTGAGTTCCTGAATGAGGCTGCACATTCGCGTATTCAACTCCGAATAGCTGTTTAACGCGTTCTCTAGCCAGCTCTTCAGCCTCATCGACAAATTCACATCCTCCATACCAGCGTGCTCTTGGGTAGCCTTCGGCATATTTGTTTGTTAGCACAGAGCCTTGAGCTTCAATCACAGGCAAAGACGCAAAATTCTCGCTTGCAATAAGCTCTAAGTGCTCACGTTGCCTTTTAAGTTCGCGTTTTATGCTTTCATAAATTTGCGGATCAACATTTTTTAACTCATCAAACATTTTCTTTCTCCTCTATTCCTTGTATTTTATTAATCCTTCTTAAATGCCTGCCCCCTTCAAATTCTTCTTTAATCCATGCAAGAACTATTCTTTTTGTTTCTTCGATTTTGAGCATGCCTGCCGGCAAAACCAAAACATTGCTGTTATTATGCCTGCGCGACATAAGAGCGCTCTTTCTATTCCAAACAAGCGCCGCCCTTATCCCTCTTACTTTATTTGCCGCGATGCAGCTTCCTACACCAGTATAACAGATTACAATCGCCCTTTCTGCTTTTTTTTCTTTTACCGCCAAAGACGCGGGGTAAATATAGTCCGGATAGTCACAAGTATCGCCTGAATAGGTTCCGAAATCAATAATTGCATAGCCTTTTGATTTTAAAAAATCAGCGAGAATGTTTTTAAGCTTAAACCCGCGGTGATCACTGGCAACAGCTATCTTCATCCGTTCAACTTGCATATTTATACTCCTTTTCAATGACCACATTATTTTTTTCAAGTGCCCCGGCACGCAGAAAAAATAATAGTGGGAATTGACCCCCACACCAACTTTTGAAACAATGTTTCTTCTTTTTCCAAAAGATCTGTTACCAAAACAATCTGACGAACACCAATCACTTATAAATACAAAAGTTGGTGTAGGGGTTTAATTCGTGCTATCATTTTTCCTTCGCCACTAGGGCTTGGAAAAATGATGCACTCATTAAAGCCAATCTACTAGCTCAACGATCGCTTTTTTTATAAGTGCATAAACATTTTCATAATCCGGCATACCCTTTCCAATAGGATCAGGAATATCTTTTTCTAGCTCGCTCGGTAAAAATTTCTTTAGGCCAAAAATCCTGCCTTCAGCTGTAGGTTCAAAATTAAGTATGTTATCAGTTTGGCCGTCTTCCATGGTAAAAATTAAGTCAGAAGAAAGTATAGTCTCTCTGTCTAACATCTGGGAGGCAAAACCGGTAATGTCTATACCTTCTTTTTGCTTAAGCACATCTACAGTATATGCTGATGCGGGAAGCCCTTTGGACGTTGACACACCGCGGGAAATTATTTCATGCCGGCCGGCTAGATACGGTTTTACTTCATTTAAGTATTTTTCAAGAAGAACCTGAGCCATAGGAGACCTGCAGGAATTACCTGCACAAACAAAAACTATCCGCTTTCTTATGAAAGTGTCAATTATGTCTTTCTCCGGAACTACCCCCTCTCTTAAGATTTTAAACGGATGAAGCGTAAGGTCCACCACCGTTGATGCTTTTCTATACAAGGTATCACCGGCATCAACGATCAAATCAATATTTCCGTCAAAAATATTTTCAACCTCTAAGGCTGACATAGCCTCTTTTGAACCGCTCAAATTTGCCGAAGTAAGATAAATTCCGCTTTTAAATCTCGACAAAACACCTCTTGCTATCTCATCCGAAGGAACTCTGATCCCGATTTTTTCGTCATCCTTATTAAAATAGACGATAGTAAGTGGCCCGGGCCAAAATTGCTCGATAAGCCTGTAGCCAAAAGGGGGTAACACCGTAAAATATTCGGATATGGCTTTGTTTTTATCCGCCAAAGCAATACTTATAGGCATATCTTTGGATCTCTGTTTTACTTCGTAAAGCCTGACTAAGCTCTCCTTATTTTCAAGGTTTACTGCCAAGCCATAAACAGTTTCTGTGGGTATGGCAGCTATTGCTCCGCCCAAAATCATATCTGCGGCATCTTTTATAACACCAGCATCAATATTTTTACGATCAATCAATAGTTTCTTCACTCTTAACCTCGGTAAATGATTAGCGAAATTTTTCTTTCAATGCTTTTACTTTAGAAATGTATTTTTTATCGTTTAACGCAATGATTTCTAAGGCAAAGATTATGGAATTTATAAAAGCACTTTTGCCAACACCAGTAGAAGCTAAACCGATTCCCTTTGGAACGCTTACGATAGAAAAAAGCGCATCCAAACCTTCCATTAATCCGCCTTTTAACGCAACTCCTATTACCGGGATATTAACATACGCGGCAACAAATCCGGGTAAAGCTGCCGCAAGGCCAGCGCAAGCAATAACGACCTCTGCGCCTTCTTTTTCTATTCCCATGCAAAGTTTTCTTAACTTTTCAGGATTGCGATGCGCGGAAATAGTTTCCAGTTTGTAATCTACTTTTAAATCTTTTAAAATATCAAAGCCAGACTTTAATTCTTCTAAATCACTTTTGCTGCCGGTTATAATTACTATTTTGGACATATGCTCCTCCTATGTTTATAAGTAGAAAGTAGAGGGTAGAGAGTAGAGAGTAGAGAGTAGAGAGTAGAAAGATGAAAAATAAAACCGGAATTTTTTAAAACCTTTGAATCTTTAGCTGGAATAATAGTCATAATTTTTTCTCTCTACTCTCTACTTTCTGCTCTCTACTCTTGTATTAGTAAGCATCGCAAACCTCAACGCTGCCTGCTCACTTGCTTTATCCATCGCAAAGATAAATGCTTCGCTTGAAACTTTGTTAAACCACTTTCCCGCGTCAGATGACCAGAAATTTATGTATTGCTTTAATTCATCGTCCTTAAGCTCTTGATAGGTATATAAAAAAGAAACAGATATAACTCCTTTGAGCATTGACCTTAACTCTTTACGCATCTCCTGGGCCATGTTTTTGAGTTCGCTTTCGCTCCGGCGGCTGTCATCCAAAGTCAGCGGCAAAACCGCCCTTGCTATGCCTTCATACATCGCAACCGTTGTCTCAATTTGCAACTCAGTCGCGCCGATTGCCGAGTCCAATTCCTTAACCAGAACAGAACGCTCTTTTGTGGGGGGATTTTCCGCAAGGTCCTTGCCGAATTTCTTCATCGCTCCAAGCCCTTCCGGATTTGAAACTTTTTGTTCCAGCTCAGATATTTTTTCAGAAAGCGGCGAACTTAAAAAATCCTTTACGGCTAAAATATATTCACGGTTAAAATTATCTTTAAAATATTCAAATATCAGCTTATATGTTTCATTACCGTTATATGAATCCGCTATTATTTTATCACCCTGGTTAAACAAATCGGGATTAATGCGTGTTTTATACTGAGAATATTCATCTTTCGCGAGCATCGGTATGGCTTGAGCCTGCTTTTTAATATTAGCGATTTCAAGCACTTTCTCGATAAGTGTGTTTTTTTCAAATTCAGCGTACTTTTCGTTACTGATCAAAGACACGTTCTTATCGGGTACTATCTCTTTGATATCTTTTTTATAAAATTTAAGCTCAACACCTTCAAATTCAACTTTTATATAAGTGTCGGCTTTCTCTACGATAAGGCCGTCTATTTTTCTACCGTCGTTTAGCACAACTGTATCGCAAAAACAGACAGAATGAAAAAATAAAAATAGAAAGCCCAGGCTTATTACTAAGTGTTGAATATATTTTGTCAGCATTTTATTCGGATAATGATTTCAATTTTACCTTTTGCCTTAAGAAATTACAACTATAGTTATTATTTTTTTAACGCGGATTCCCGCGCAAAAACGCAGATGATTTTATCTGCGGCCATCTGCGTTAGATCTGCGAATATCTGCGTTTAATAAAAACATTTTACAGAAATTATAGTGCCTTACTTCCGATGTCTTTACGATACTGCATGCCATCAAATTTTATATGACTTACTGCTTTGTATGTTTTATCAATTGCGTCTTTTATGCTAATACCTAAACCGGTGACCCCTAAGACTCTTCCGCCGCTGGTCTCAAATTGCGTTCTGCTTTTCGCGCTTTGAGGCACGCGTTTAGTTCCCGCGTGAAACACAACAATGTCCTCCATTTTTTTCACTTTCTCTAAACCAAATATCTCTTTATCTTTTTCGTGATCGCCGGGATACCCCTTTGACGCGCAAACCACCGAAACACAGGCACGATTATCCCATTTAAGCATTCCGAATTTAGAAAATTTACTTAAAACCCCTTCGGCGGTCGCAATTATCACCTCTAATAAGTCTGAATTTAGCCGCGGCAATATACTTTGAGTTTCCGGGTCGCCAAAGCGAACATTAAATTCTAAAACTTTAGGCCCATCTTTTGTAAGCATAATGCCGGCGTATAAAACCCCGCTGTAGCTTATTCCTTCCTTTGCTAAGCCATCGATAGTTCGATGAATTACCTTGTCTAAGATTTCTTTAAATACCTCATTCGAAAGAACCGGTGCCGGAGAATAAGCCCCCATACCGCCGGTATTAGGCCCCTCATCTGCATCAAGCAGACGCTTATGATCCTGGCTGGAAACCAAAGGAATAATTTGTTTTGAATCGGTAAGAACAAGGATAGACACTTCCTGCCCATACAAACATTCTTCAATAATAATTTTATTTCCGGCATCACCGAAAATCTTTTCTTCCATAATGGAAGTTATCGCGATTTCGGCTTCTTCAATTGTTTTAGCCACCACCACGCCTTTGCCCGCGGCTAATCCGTCAGCCTTAACCACGCAAGGCGCGCCAATTTTACTAAGATATTTCTTTGCGTCAGAAGCATTATCGAAAATATTAAAGTTAGCGGTAGGAATGTTGTATTTTGCCATTAACCTTTTGGCAAAAACTTTGCTTTCTTCAAGCTTAGCAGCATTTTCCTTTGGACCAAAAATTTTTAAACCATAATTGGAAAAATCATCGACAATACCCAT